>VGXU01000017.1 GCA_016873215.1 Planctomycetota bacterium | reverse complement strand
CCTCAAACCATTGCCCAATTGGGTTCGCACGAAATTCCGAGTTGAAAATTGGGTACGTGGTAAAATGATATTTTATAATGCTTGGAGAAATTAATATGTTAAAATTGGATTTTGATGCAAAAAGCTCTTGCGCTCCGGGCTGCTGCGTTTTTGTTGGGAATCCCGTCGCTTGCGCTCCGTGCTACTGCGTTTTTGTTGGAAATCCCGTCGCTTGCGAGTTTTTTTTATAAGGAGGTTGTATGAAGATTGCGCAGGATGTGTTATCCCTTCGCAGTTCAAGGCGATGCCAGATGATAGACATTACCCGTCAGGTGTCTGAGTTGGTTACCCAAAGCGGAATTCAAAACGGCTGCGCGACGGTCTATTGCCCTCACACCACCGCGGCGGTGACCATTAACGAAAACGCCGACCCTGACGTGCCGCACGACATCCTGCTGACCCTTGAAAAACTGATTCCTCAAAATCTACCCGGCTATCAGCACAACGAAGGCAACAGCGACGCCCATGTCAAATCCTCCCTTATCGGGTGCAGCCGGCAAATTTTTATCCATAACGGAAGTTTTGTGCTTGGACCCTGGCAGGGAATTTTCTTCTGTGAGTTCGATGGGCCAAGAAGCAGGACATTACACGTCCAGATTTCAGGGGAATAAATAACTGCTATCTATATTGACACCCTATTCAATCTCTGGACTAAAACAAAAGTAAAACGCTCTTGTATATTTTAAGATTATCAAAACAGCCGCGTTTCTATAAACAGAGCTATACAAGACAGATGGGGTCTTTTTTTAAGAGACAAAAAAGTGGCGAGGTAGTGGGTCCGTCTGGGGGGGAAAACGGATGACCACATAGCCTCGCCGAGGTTTATACACTCAGTCACCCATGCGGCGACTGCTTATGCTCCTATTAGCAATATAATCATTACCCATATAATTGTCAATCTATCTATCGACAAAAATGCAAAAAAAATGAATTTTAAAGAGCAATTGTTTTATTCCGCCGGTCAGGACGTCCGCTTTGCAGAAATATATCGGTACTTTTACCTACACACGATGATTTTAATTCCCCCTTGCATAGGATTTGATTTTCACTTACATTTATCAGTATTATATGACTTCTATCGTTATTGTGACAGCAGGACGCCATTTTGGAGTGTAATATGGCAAATAAAATAAATATTGTCGAAAAAATCAAAGACAACGCCCGTGAGGTTTATGACAAAGTGATGGTCGGCCAGAAGCCCATGATGAGCACCCCCGTGCGTTCACTGGCCAATGTGAAATACATGGAGAAGAAAGGCCATTTCCAGATTCAGGATAAATTCAAGAATCGCACGCTGACAGTCGGCACCGTCAAGACCTTTGCTCAGACGCTGAAGATGATGGCCCTGAGCAAGGAACTGGTGGAAAAAGACGATATGGCCACCAAACGAGAGGCCTATTATATCTCGAAGAACTGGGGCAAGGCCGCGTTTGCCGAGCAGCCTGAATCGGACACGATCATGGATGATATCGAGGCGATGTTCAGCGTCAACCGCGAACAACTGAAATTCATCCCCGAAGAAAAAGGCGGCGACGTGGCCGGGAATTTGTTCGTCATTGACAAAGATGCCTCCGGCAAGAAACTCAAAATCGACTGCACCAAATTCGGTTCCGGCGCCTACTCCATTCCCACCGTTGTTGAAGACCTCGATTTTATTTCCGACGCCAAATTTATTTTGGCAATTGAAACCGCCGGTGCCTTCCAGCGGTTAGTCAAATACGACTACTGGAAAAAAACGCACTGCATCCTCATCAGCATGGGCGGCGTTCCGACACGGGCGTGCCGACGGTTTATCCGCCGGCTCAGCGATAAACTGAAATTGCCGGTTTATGCCTTTGTGGACGGCGACCCTTACGGCTATTTTAATATTTACCGTACCTTAAAAGTCGGCTCGGGCAACGCGGCGCATCTGAATGAATTTTTCTGCGTTCCGCAGGCGCGGTTTCTGGGCGTAACGCCGCAGGACATTGTGGATTACAAGCTGCCGACCCATCCGCTCAAGGACGTGGACATCAAACGGGCCAAGGACGCCCTGAAAAACGACCCCTTTGTCAAGTATTACAAACCGTGGCAGGCGGCGATGAACCAGATGCTGAATATGGGCGTCCGCGTCGAACAGCAGGCGTTCGCCAAGCACGGCCTTGAGTTTGTCGTCACCGAGTACCTGCCGAAAAAGCTGAAAGACCCGTCGAAGTTTTTACCTTAAACGATTCAGAACCATTTCTTATGGGTTGAACGGAATCCATGCCTCCGATTGCGGAAAAACTCAGACAGATTCAGGACGGCATCGCATCGGCCTGTGTGAAAGCGGGCCGAAAGCCCGACAGCGCTCAGTTGATTGTTGTCACCAAGACCGCTTCCATCGAGCAGATTATCGAGGTTGTGCGGGCGGGTTTTATCGAGTTGGGTGAAAACCGCGTCCAGCACCTCAAGCAGATTGCCGACCAGGTCGGCGAATCGCTGCAGGCTTCCGGCCAGGCGCACTTAGCTTCGCAAATCCATTGGCACATGATCGGCCATCTGCAGCGCAACAAGGTCAAACCCACGCTGCAAATCTGCACGATGATTCATTCGGTCGATACGCTGCGTCTGGCCGAGGAAATTGACGCGGCCGCGGCGAAACTTCATTTGCATGTTCCTATCCTTTTGCAGGTTAATTGTTCCGAAGAACCGCAAAAATACGGCGCTCCCGTCGGGGCGGTGATTCATTTGGCCGAACAAATCGCCTCGATGCCCAATCTCCGTCTGGAAGGACTGATGACGATGGCGCCGCTGACGATGGACAAAGAAGTTGTCCGCACGGCCTTTGCCCGCGCCCGGGAACTGTTTGAGGAAATCAAGTCCGAAAAAATCGTCGGTTCACGGTTTCATCACCTGAGTATGGGAATGAGCCAGGACTATGAAATCGCCATCGAAATGGGCGCCACGATGGTTCGCATCGGTTCGGCCATTTTCGCCTGACTTTTTGGCGGCTTTCAGCATCGATTTATCCTATCCGTTTTTCGTCCGATAATTTTTCATCCTTTCATGCCTTAAGTTGACCGGCTTTTGGGCCGATGAAATTACAGAAGCACATACGGGTTTTTCCGGAACAACGTGGTGGAAAACCCCTTTTGTAACGCAATTTCTGTGCAAACTATATGACGTCTGAAATTCGAACGGAGAAATCCCCGGTTCTTATCGCGGGCCGGCCCGGCCTGGCGACGCTGTTATTTGCGTCGGACGGCCTTGACCTGCCGCAGACTATTTGCACACGGATGGCCGGTCAAAAATGGCAATGGCGAAAAATCGGTCTTGCGGCATTTCTTGATTTCGACGAAACAAAGGATTTGCCGACCGCTATTCTGCTTGACGCCGGCCACGTTGCGCCGAGCGAATGGAAACATCTCGAAGAGAAAATCCACGCCTTCGGCCGGAAAAATATCCCCGTCATTCTGCTGAACTGGCCCATCATGATGGAGTTACCCGGCTTTCGACTGGCATTCAAAGTGCGTTCGGCATACATTGAAGAAATCTGGGCCCGGATTGAATCGGCGATGCAGTTTTCGACGGTGCTGACGGAAAATCCTCCGGCAACCGAGCAGCAGCGGCAAATGCAGGAGCAGTTGAAGATGGCCGGGACCGTGCAGCGAAATTTTCTGCCCCAGACATTGCCCGATGTTGACGGTGTTCGCTTCGCCTGTATCTACCACCCCGCCGAATGGGTCTCCGGCGACATTTATGACATTGTTCGCTTAGATGAAAAACACGTCGGGATGTATTTGATTGATGCTGTCGGCCATTCGATACCGGCGGCCCTGCTGACAATGTTTCTCAAGCACTCCGCCGTTCTTCGCGAGACTCGTAATAAACAGCCGGTTATTTTTTCTCCGCAGCATGTTCTTGAAAATCTGAATCAGCAGATGCTTGCACAGCAGCTTAAAGGCTGTTTATTCGCCACCTGCTGCTACGGACTGCTGGATACACAGAAAAAAAGCTTTACCTTCGCCCGCGCCGGACACCCGTACCCGATTCTGTTGCGTCGCGGCTGCCAACCGGTTTTACTGGAGAGCCGGGGCGGATTGCTGGGCGTTTTTGAGGAAATGGACCTTGAAGAACAGACCGTCGCGGTGCAGCCCGGCGATAAAATCCTGCTCTATTCCGACGGCGTCGAGCCATTAATTGGTGAAACCAGCGGCAATGGACAGTTTGTTTTCACCGACCTGTTTTTAAGCCTGTGCGAAATGCCCGTTATATCCATGATGGAGGCGATTGAACATGCCGCAGAGGGATGGAAACGCACTTCGGCGGAGATTGACGACATCACCCTGCTGGGGATGGAAATCCTGTAAGCCGGCACACCCTTTCTCCTCAATAACACCCCCACCTTGAAACTATACTATCCGGGAATGTGTCTTTTCAAAGCCGTCTGTTTATGATATATAACCCGACGTACGGAAAGGGAAAGAAATGACACCGCGACAGCGACTGCAGGCGGTACTGGAACATAAAGTTGCCGACCGGCTATGCGTCGATTTCGGCGCAGGCGGTCAGACGGGAATGGGGGTTTGTGCCGTGCATCGACTGCGGCAGGCCGTGCTGGGCGACAAGAAGTGGCGTGTCAAGGTGACGGAGCCTTACCAGATGCTGGGGGAAATCGACGACCCACTTCGTAAGGCCCTTGGTCTTGATGTCGTGGGTGTTCATCCGCGCAAAGATATGTTTGGCCTCACTCACGACCAATGGAAACCGTTTATAATGCCGGTCGATGGTACAGAAGTACTTGTGCCGGAGGATTTCAACTATACCGTCGATGACAACGGTGCCCTGCTGATGTACCCGCAAGGTGACAGTTCCATCGGCGCCAGCGCCAAGATGCCCAAAGACAGCTTTTTCTGGGATTCAATTCGCAGGCAGGAGCCGATTGACGACGAGAAACTGAATTATCTGGATAACTGTGAGGAATTCGGCGAATTGAGCGATGCAGATGTCGCCCATTTTGTCCGTGAAGTCAAGCATTACTACAATACCACCGACTACGGCATTTATATGACATTGCCCGGGTTGGCATTCGGCGATACCGCGCTGGTACCAACACCATGGGCAAAGCGTCCCAAAGGCATCCGCTTGTTTTCGCGGCGGGAGGATGTTTATTGGCTCCGATGCTTGACGATCCGAAGTTCGGCGGCGTGTTTCAATATATTCAGCAATTTCAGGGGTACATCTGGCCGGGCGTTGTGGCGGCGTTTTTGTTTGGGATACTGGTGCCCAGCGCGCCGGGCATGGCGGGTGTTGCGGCGCTGATTTCGGGGCCTCTTATTTACGCGATATTCCAGAAGTACGCTCCCGGCCTGCATTTTCTGATTCCGGTCGCGGTCACATTCCAACTGGTGCTTTTAATCATGATTCTGTTGACCTTCTGGATGCCTCTGGATAAATCCAAAACGCTGCCGATACGCACAGATATTGACACCGAAACAAAACCGGAAGTGAAAATTATCGGCGGGATTGTCCTGGCATTGATTGTAATCTTTTATATCATTTTCTGGTAAATGTCACAGAAAGGCTTTTATGAGAACGATAGGCGTACTGTTTATTAGCATGGTCTCAATTGCACATTCAAGCCCGCTTAAGATGGATTTATCCGGTGATTGGCGATTTGCACTGGATAAACAGAACCAGGGCATCGAGCAGAAATGGTTTGCCGGCGACCTTAAAACGACCGACACGATTCATCTGCCCGGTTCTTTGCAGGAGGAGGGATTCGGCGACAAGCCTTCTGCGAAAACCGAATGGACGACGCGGATAGGCAAAGAGCTGCTGTCCGAACCGCGATTTCAGAGTTATATTCGGGCCGAGGATTTCAAGTGTCCTTTCTGGCTTCAGCCGTATAAGTATTACAAAGGCGCGGCATGGTACCAAAAAACAGTGACTATTTCAAAGTCATGGGAAAATAAGCATATCACCCTCACACTCGAACGGCCGCACTGGGAGACAACAGTTTGGATTGATTCTCATACAGTCGGTTCGGCCAATCATCTGTCAACGCCGCACCTTTATGACTTGAGCCAATTTCTCACACCCGGCAAACATACCCTGACCATTCGTGTCGATAACCGGGTGATTGTTGATGTTGGAGCCAATTCTCATAGTATTTCCGATCATACGCAATCCAACTGGAACGGCATCGTCGGGAAAATTGAATTGCAGGCCGACCCCGCCGCCTGGATTGAGGATGTGCTGGTTTACCCCGATTTAAAAAGCAGCTCAGTCAAGGTTCAAGTCCAATTTGGCAATCGGACAGGCCAGTCGATATCCGGCCAATTGATTCTGGATGTTTTATTTAACGGCCGAAAGGTCAAATCCTCCGAAAGTCCATTCGTCGTGGATTCCGCACTTGGCGGCACAGAAATAATTGTTCCACTGGGTGACAACATAAAAGTATGGGATGAATTTAACCCCAATTTATACAAATTAAAAATACAGTTTCTCTCAAATGCCGGCGAGGATGAACACGAAACAGTCTTCGGCATGCGAGAAGTGACGACAAAGGAAAACCGTATTATCCTCAACGGCCTCCCCGCCTTCATGCGGGGTACGCTGGAATGCTGTATCTTCCCGAAGACCGGCTACCCGCCTACAGATGTCAAGGCATGGAAACGCATCATCAATATCTGCAAAAACCATGGTCTGAACCACATTCGTTTTCATTCGTGGTGTCCGCCCGAGGCTGCCTTCATTGCCGCCGATAAACTTGGTTTTTATTACCAGGTTGAATGTTCGTCCTGGGCCAACGGGGGGTCAAGTATCGGTGACGGAAAACCCGTTGACGCCTGGCTGTATAAAGAAGCCGACGCGATACTGAAGGCCTACGGAAATCATCCATCTTTTTTACTTTTTGCCTATGGAAACGAACCGGCTGGCCCGGAACGCGGCGCCGCATATCTGAGAAAATGGGTATCGCACTACAAACAAGAGGATTCCCGCCGCCTGGTAACCAGCGCCTCCGCCTGGCCGCTCATCAAAGAAAGCGATTACCATGTTACTCCCGGTCCGCGAATCCAGGGATGGGGCCAGGAACTCAAAAGCCGCATCAACAGCAAAGCTCCTGAAACCATGACCGACTATAGCGGTTATATAAAACAATTTCCCAATCAGCCGACTATTTCCCATGAGATCGGTCAATGGTGCGTCTATCCCAACTTCGATGAAATGAAAAAATACACCGGCGTATTAAAGCCCAAAAATTTCGAAGTTTTTCGCGAGTTCCTTAAGCAGAAGAATATGCTCGACCAGGCCCATGATTTTCTCATGGCATCCGGTAAACTGCAAACGCTCTGCTACAAAGAGGAAATCGAATCAGCGCTGCGAACCCCGCATTTCGGCGGTTTTCAACTGCTTGACCTGCACGACTTCCCCGGCCAGGGAACGGCCCTGGTAGGCGTACTGGATCCTTTCTGGGATTCCAAACCGTATGTCAGCCCTGAGGAATACAACCGATTTTGCGGACCTGTAGTACCCCTGGCTCGACTGTCTAAACGCGTATTTACCTCATCAGAGACCCTCTCGGCACAGGTTGATGTCAGCCAATTCGGACCGACCGACCTGAGTAATGTCAATATCAAATGGTTCCTTCTGGACACAGCGGGTAAAACCGTCAGGCAAGGCACTCTGCATAAAGACCAACTGCCGGCCGGCGACCTCTACACCATGGGTGATATCAAGATTGTTCTATCGGATTTATCAATCCCGGCCAAATACAAACTCCAACTGGCAATTGAAAAAACAACTTCAGCCAATGACTGGGATATCTGGGTCTATCCGGATACGGTTACTCCTCCTGCCGATGATAAGGTCAGGGTCGCTCATAACCTCACACCCGAAACGATCGATTACCTCCGACGGGGCGGCAAAGTGCTTCTGGCCTTAAATCCCGCGACGGTTAAAACCGATGTCAAAATCGGCTTCTCTTCAATCTTCTGGAATACCGCCTGGACCGGCGGCCAGGCGCCGCATACGCTGGGAATACTATGTGATCCTAAACACCCGGCCCTGGCGGACTTCCCTACTGAATACCACAGCAACTGGCAGTGGTCCTCACCTATACGAAATGCCGCGGCCATACCCATGGACCATCTGCCCAAATCCCTGCGGCCGATTATCCAGGTCGTACCGGACTGGTTCGAACCTCAAAAGCTCGGCCTGGTATTTGAAGCCAAAGTCGGCACTGGTTCGCTTGTGGTATGCAGCGTGAATATCTCTGACAATCTTGACAGCCGTCCGGTTGAAAGACAATTAAAATACTCGTTGCTGCGCTATATGAATTCAAAATACTTCAATCCCAAAATCGAAGTCGACATCGCAGCAGTCCAAGATATCTTAAATCCAACGAAATAATCCGAACGCCTCTGTCTCCGCACGCGTAAAACATATAAAAGAGATATGGGATTATCAAATGCCGACTATATATGTTTTATTTTACGCGATGTTTTTAATTATGTTTCCGGGCTGCTCGGACAAACCCGGCGAGGGAACCGTGTTAACCGTACCCAACCAAACAAAGGAGGTTTCTGTCATGGATACGAAAAAAGATGAACCGATTAACTGGCAGGAATTGACCGATATGCAATGGGAAAACAGGCTGACATCCGAGCAATACACTATATTGCGTAAGAAAGGCACGGAACGCCCCTTCACGGGACTATATTATCTCAAGCCGGATAAAGACGGCAATTACGTCTGTTCCGGGTGCGGCAATATTATTTTCTCGACCAAAGACCAGTTCAATTCGCACTGCGGCTGGCCCAGCTTCACGGCCCCCGCCGACGCCAACAGCGTCAAACAACGCCGGGACTCCAGCCACGGTATGATACGCACGGAAATCATCTGCTCGCGCTGCGGCGGCCATCTGGGGCATGTTTTCGACGACGGCCCCGGCCCGACGGGCCTGCGGTACTGCATCAACTCCGCGGCGATGAAGCTGAAAACAGAAGAAAAATCGCCCAAGCCATAGCCGCTTAACTTAAAACTTGACATCCCCGACCGAGGCCGTCATACTATCCCTCTGACAGACTAAAACCTTTACTATCTTGAGGATAGCTATGTTTCTACTCGGCTACGATTCCGGCACATCGTCGATTAAAGCGACCTTGCTGAATGCCCAGACGGGCCAGGTCGAATCGTCCTGTTGCTGGCCGCCGACAGAGATGCCCATCCAGTCGCCCCAGCCCGGCTTTGCCGAGCAGAACCCGCAACTGTGGTGGGACAACCTCAAAGGCGCCACCGCCCGCGTCCTGGCTGAATCGGGGGTCAACCCCGCCGATATCAAGGCCATCGGCATCAGCTACCAGATGCACGGGCTGGTGTGCGTGGATAAGGCTATGACTGTGATTCGCCCGTCAATTATCTGGTGCGACAGCCGGGCAGTCAAAATCGGTCAAAAAGCCGTACAGAAAATCGGGGCCAAGAAATGCCTTAAAAATCTCCTCAATCTGCCCGGCAATTTCACCGCCGGCAAACTCCGATGGGTCAAAGAAAACGAACCCCCCAATTTCAAGCGGGTTTTCAAAATTATGCTTCCCGGCGATTGGCTGGCGATGAAAATGACAGGCCTTGCGGCCACGACCGCTTCGGGACTATCGGAAATGATATTGTGGGATTTCATTAAGCGCAAACCGGCGGATTTCCTGATGAAGCATTACGGCTTTGACGAATCGTTTCTGCCGGAGATTGTGCCGACATTCGGGATGCAGGGACAATTGACTGCGGCGGCGGCAAACGAGCTTGGACTTATGGCCGGGACACCGGTGACGTATCGCGCCGGTGACCAGCCGAATAACGCCCTTTCGCTCAATGTTCTCAACCCCGGCGAAATTGCCGCTACCGCCGGCACCAGCGGCGTCGTCTATGGCATCAGCAACAAAGCCGCGTACGACCCGAAGTCCCGCGTCAATACATTTTTGCACGTCAATGATACCCCCAAGGCCTGCCGTAACGGCGTATTGCTTTGCGTCAACGGTACAGGCCGGCTCAATAGCTGGCTCAAGCATAATGTGATGGCCGGGAAGGACTATCCGGAGATGAACGCCCTTGCGGAGAAGATTGCCGTCGGCAGCGATGGGCTTGTGATTTTGCCTTACGGCAACGGCGCCGAGCGGACGCTTGAAAATAACAATATCGGCGCTTCAATCCAAAACCTCGATTTGAACACGCATCATCTGGGCCATATTCTGCGGGCGTCGCAGGAAGGTATCGTCTTCGCCCTTAATTATGGACTGGAGATTATGAAGGATATGGGCCTGCGAATCAAAACCGTCCGGGCAGGCAAGGCGAATATGTTCCTGTCGGGTATTTTTGCGAAAACTTTCGCATCACTGACCGGTGCGATGGTAGAATTGTATAATACCGATGGCTCAGAGGGTGCTGCACGCGGCGCGGGGCTGGGAGCGGAAATCTATAAGTCCGCCCCGGAGGCGTTCGCAACGCTCAAGAAATTACAAACGATAGAGCCGGACGCAAAAATGAAACCCGCCTGCAAAAAAGCGTATGGAAACTGGCTGAAAGCATTGGAAAAAGCCGGAATTTGACGCAGTAATTGCTTATTGCGGCTATCTTAAGATAGAAACTCCGCAGGAACCGGAAATTAAAACTTTTGACAAGAGATTTATAAAATGGAATTTTTTCCAGAAGTAAAAAAGACAATTGAGTACGAAGGTCCGAAGTCCAAGAATCCGCTGGCCTTTAAGCATTACAATGCAAAAGAGAAAATCTTAGGCAAGACAATGGCCGAGCATCTGCGTTTCGCTGTTTGTTATTGGCACACGCTCAAAGGGCTGGGGACGGACCAATTCGGAGCCAATACGATTGTCCGCCGATATAACAAGGCCGCCGACCCGATGCAGCGGGCCGAAGATACGATGCATGCGGCGTTTGAATTTTTCACCAAGCTGGGCGTGCAGTTCTGGTGCTTCCACGACAGGGATATCGCTCCGGAAGCCAAGACACTGGCCGAGACGAACAGCCGGCTGGACAAGATGACCAAGCTGGCCAAAAAGCTCCAGCGCAACACCGGCGTCAAGCTGCTGTGGGGTACGACCAACGCCTTTTCGCATCCGCGGTTTATGGCCGGGGCGGGGACGAATCCCAATCCGCACGTATTCGCTTATGCCGCCAGCCAGATTAAGAAAGCGATGGAAATCACCAAGGAACTCGGCGGTCAGGGCTACGTCTTCTGGGGCGGTCGGGAAGGCTACGACACCCTGCTCAATACCGATATGGGGCGGGAACTGGACCATCTGGCGATGCTGCTGCATCTGGCCGTTGACCATAAAAAGAAAATCGGCTTCAAGGGTCAGCTTTATATCGAGCCGAAGCCTAAAGAGCCGACCAAGCATCAATACGATTTTGACGCGGGCAACTGCCTTGCTTTCTTGCAGAAGTATAACCTGCTGCCGTACTTCAAGATGAATATCGAGGCCAACCACGCGACACTGGCGGCCCACACGTTCCATCATGAACTGGAATTTTCCGCAGCCAACGGCATACTCGGTTCTGTCGATGCCAATCGCGGCGACCTGCTGCTGGGCTGGGACACCGACCAGTTCCCGACCGACCTGTACGATACGTCGCTGGCGATGTACACGATCCTCAAGGCCGGCGGCTTTAAGACCGGCGGCCTGAATTTCGACGCCCACGTCCGCCGGCAGTCGATTGACCACATTGATTTGTTCTACGCGCACATCGGCGCGATGGATGCCTTTGCACGCGGTCTGAAAATCGCGGCCAAACTGATTAAAGACAGGGTCATCGAGAAGGCCGTTGCCAAACGCTACGCCGGGTGGGATACCCGATTCGGCAGAATGATTGAGTCAGGCAAGATGAACTTCAAGAAGCTGGAGACCTATATTCTCGAAAACGGCGAACCGAAACTCCAGTCCGGCCGGCAGGAACTGCTCGAAAATATCCTCAACGAATATCTCTAAAATGGATTTATTAAGTGTCATTTTTACAAGGAACGATAATGCTGCACAACTCTGTTCGTATTGGACTGGTCGGATTCGGGATAGTAGGTACCGGGGTGGCTCGGCTGCTGCTGGAAGAGGCCGAGGCGATTTATCGGCGAACGGGCATCCGCTTGGAACTGGTCTGCGTTGTCGATAAAGACACCAAAACGGCCCGCAAGTTTAATCTTCCGGCCGGAATGCTCTCCGACGACCTGGGCCGGGTACTGAATGACCCCTCTATCCAGATTGGCGTCGAACTTGTCGGCGGGACAAAAATCGCCAGGCAAATTCAGGAAAAAATGCTCCAGGCCGGCAAACACGTTGTCACAGCCAATAAGGCTTTGCTGGCTGAACACGGCCAATCGCTCTTCGAACTGGCCCGCAAACAGAACAAATGTATTGCCTTTGAAGCCAGTTGCGCCGGCGGCATTCCGATTATTTCCGCGCTCCGCACAGGGCTTGCGGCAAACCGCATCACCGCCCTGTACGGAATTCTCAACGGAACATGCAATTACATTTTGACCAATATGACTCAAAAAGGGCTGGACTTCCCGACCGCGTTGGCGCAGGCCCAGCAAAAAGGGTATGCCGAGTCCGACCCGACATTCGACATTAACGGCACGGACGCAGCCCACAAGCTGGCTATTCTGGCAGGATTGACGTTCGGATACCAGTTCCGGATGAAAGATATCAGCGTCGAAGGCATTGAGACCGTTCAGATTGAGGATATCCGCAATGCACAGGAAATGGGATATGTGCTGAAACTGCTTGCCATCGGGCAGGTTAATGCCGAAGGCGCGGTTTCGCTGCGTATTCATCCGTCGCTGATTCACGAGGATACACCGCTGGCGCGGATTGGCGGGCCGTTCAACGCAATCAGTGTTTTCGGACACGCCGTGGGCAACACGATGTACTTCGGACGCGGCGCGGGGATGATGGCCACTGCCAGTGCCGTCGTAGCCGACCTCATCGAAATCGCTATGGGCAACAGTCAGCGGCTTTTCGAGGCAATGCCGATACTGCGAAGCGATGAAAAACCGAAAATTCAAAACATCGATAATATCACCTGCCGCTATTATGTCCGGCTGATGGCCAAAGATGTCCCCGGCGTTACCGCCAAATATGCTCAGGTTCTCGGAAACCACAACATCAGCATCAGCGGCGCCATTCAGCACGAGGGAATGGGGCCGGACAATACCGTCCCCGTGGTGATCACCACCCATCCGACACAGCAAAAGAATATGAACGCGGCCCTTGAGGAAATTGCAACATTGGATATTATTAGTGGAAAGCCTGTCTGTATTCGAATTGTCGAAATACCGGAGGATAAGGATTGAAACCGAAATACGTATTGATTGTTCCTGACGGCGCGGCGGATAACCCACAGGAAATCTTCGGCGGCAAGACCGTACTGGAAGCGGCGGATACGCCCAATATCGATAAAATCGCCATGGAAGGCAGACAGGGCATCGTCCAGACGGTACCGCAGGGACTGCAGCCGGGCAGCGACGTGGCGATGATGAGCCTCCTGGGGTATGACCCGAAGCAAAATTACACGGGCCGTGCTCCCATTGAGGCCGCAGCGCAGGATATCCCGCTGGAAGCGGGAGATTGGGTTTTCCGCTGCAATCTGGTCACTACCGCCGATGGTATGATGGCCGACCACAGCGCAGGCCATATTTCCACCCGCGAAGCCTCGGAATTCATCCATGAATTTCAGCAGGTCATTAAGAACCCGAATGTGCGATTCTATACCGGCGTGAGTTATCGCCATTTGTGCGTCATTTCGGGGATGGATTTTTCCAAAGTTGAAACTTTCCCGCCGCACGATTTCATCGGCGAAAAAATAAGCAAGATTCTCCCCAAAGGCAAACAGGCGGATTTCCTGAAAGACCTGATTGCACTGTCGGTGCAGTTTTTTGAAAACCACCCCATCAACCGAATCCGCAAAGACCTCAAGGAAAATCCGGTATCCAGTATCTGGCTGTGGGGCCAGGGACAGCGGGCGTTCATGGAAAAATTCAGCAAGGTCTATGGCAAAACCGGAGCGGCGATTACGGCGGTGGATTTGGTGCGAGGTTTGGCCAAGCTGATTGGGTTTGATTTAATTTCCGTTGAAGGCGCCACGGGTTACCTGGATACCAATTACGCGGGCAAAGGTCAGGCGGCGATTGAAGCCCTGAAAAAATATGACTTTGTGCTGGTTCATGTCGAGGCTCCTGATGAGGCGGGGCATAATGGAAGTCCGCTTCAAAAGAAAAAAGCCGTCGAAATGATCGATAAGCATATTGTTGGGCCGGTCTATGAAGCAATCCGGCAGTATGAGACGTGGCGGATTCTGGTGATGCCGGACCATCCGACGCCGGTGGAAAGCCGCTGCCACTGTGACCAGCCGGTTCCGTTCGCGATGGCCGGAACGGGGATAACGGGCGTTCTGCATAAACCGTTCGGAGAAACCAACAGCTTCGCATCGGCTTTCCGTATCGAAAAAGGCTCGGATTTAATGGAGTATTTTCTGAAGATTTAATGTCATCGGAGGGAGCATCGAATGAAAAACCAGAATACGAAATTAGTATTTAAACTGAAATCTGTGCGAAATTAATTTTTTACTGAACCTTATCGGGAAAAATGGAATATACTTAAAAAGAAGCAATAATATGACAGGAGGTACGTATCATGACACGGAAAAGTCTATGGGTGCTGCTCGTAGTTGCAATTGCAGGTCTTGTACCGGCAGCGGCCGACACCTTCAAAAACAAGAAAACCGGGGAGATTTTCTACGGGTTCCGTACCCAGAAAAGCACCGCCAGTAAAACGCTGGTGTTTAACGATTCGACAAAAAAATCGGATCTGTTGGATTTGCGCGAATATGAAATCACCATGGACGACAACGGCCGGCGACCCTATGTTGTACTGGTTTCCATCACCGATGCGGAAGCACTTCTCTCCGAGACTGTCGCCAGGACGATAGCCGACGCCATTGTCCATGGGTCCGATACCGGCCCCAAATTTGTGCTTCTAAAAATTGACAATCCCGGCGGCCGGGGCGAATACATGAAAGACCTGTGTTCAGCCATATCGAAAACCACCGATAACTGCAAAGTCGTGGCTTACATCATCGGCGGTCCTTTTGGCGGTGCTCATTCCGCCGCGGCCATATTGGCCATGGCCTGCGACAAAGTATTTATCGCTCCCACCGCCTCTATATCCGCCATCAGCCCCTTTGTGGGCATCTCCGGCGGACAATCCAACGAGAACTTTGTAAAAGACTACAGCGCCGACAATCTCGCCTCCTTCAGCGTCTTCGCCGCAACGCTGGCGGAAACCCATCAGCGGCCCGCCCTGCTTGCCAAAGCCCTGCTGGATAAAAAAATCGCTCTGGTGGAAGTGATTGATGACAAGGGCAAACAGTCCATTGTCGAAAAAGCCCTCCGCCAGCCCACACAAACGGTCGTTAAAACCATTTGTGAAGGATTTTCATCGTCGCAGGAACAACCTACTGCTTCATCCGATAAAACTCCCAAAACCACCTTACCGCCGGATATTCACAACCGAGTCCTGAATCTGACTCCCACGGAGGCCGTTCGATTGAAACTTGCCGACAAAATTGTCGATTCAGACCAGGATATACTGGCGGAAATGAATGCGTCCGATGCTCAATTCGCCAGAGCTCCGGGAATTGATACGGCGGTAAAACAATTTGTCGTCGCCCGAAAAAACATCCGTAAAAATCTGTCCCAAATTGAGTTTCTTGAAAATCGGACCGCGACTCTTGAAGAACAGCTTAATACCATCGAACAGCAAATTCGAACAACGCCAACAACACGCACCCAGACACGCAGAGAAAATCGTTCTCCTCAACAACGGGGACGAGTCTATTTATTCGGTAACAGATATGCGTATTCCGACAGCGAAGGAGGAACTGTCGTTCATTCCAATGAGTACCCCATGCCCACAGACATCGAAAATCGCTCGGACCGGATACGAAACAAGCTCTACGGGGTAACCAATTCAGAAACTGTAACCTCCAGCGAGCCTTCCGTGGCGGTCGAAAAAGTCAAGGTGGAGTTGTCGTATGTGCTGACCAATTTAGTCGCCGAATATCGCCAAACCATTGCCTCAGCCAAGCGATGGGTTGGTGTGCTGCCAACGGAAGTGACAGTGCAAACCCTTGAAAACAATATGAATTCCGCGATGGCTCTGGCTGATAATCTTCGATTCAGATAGCGCCGTCAGGAGATAGCAGGCTGCCGACGGCTTCCTAATAATAACAGGGCGGATTCTCATAAAAATTGAGGAAAGGTCCGACTGAACAGCAAGAGTTTTTTTCGATTAAAATCGAAAAAAAAGCTCCCCGTTATTGCCCCGGCTTGTCTCCCAAAACAACTATATCTTGCGAATAAATCTTTGCGGGAACACAAGAGATTGTTCTTGACGGAGGTCCTTGAAAACTCTATTCTACAGCATGATAAAGATAGAATTTTTGCGACTGAAAGCCTACTTTTTGAGGCAAAAACAATGAAAAAAAACAGCCTTTTTCTTCTGATTTTTGGATGCGTGTCGTTGATGCTGACATCCTGCGGAAAATCCGAAAAAAAAGATGTCGATTTGGATCTGGAAATCAATCTGGATACCACCGTCGGCCAACTGGCGAGTTTTGCACCCATGGTTTCCATCCCGGTACAAGGATACGGTATTGTGGCCGGTCTATGGGGGACAGGGTCGTCGGAATGCCCCAGTGAGCTTCGCAAACAACTGGAAAAGCATATCTGGCAGCGGCTGCCAAACGCCACGGCCGGCGAGGTTGCCCGGTTTATCGAAAGTACCGATACGGCCGTAGTGGAAATCTCCGGTATTATTCCTCCACTGGCCATTGCCGGAGACCGCTTTGACATTCAGATTAAACCTTTGGCACAGACTCAGACTACGTCTCTTCGCGGTGGTACTCTTTACACCGCAGAATTGAAAGAAATGAGCCGAATGGGTGGTTTCGACCAATATACAAAAACCATCGGTTCGGCGGAAGGACAGATTTTCAGCACAACCGATGCGGCAACAAAGGAAGATCGCTATTATGTTTTTGGAGGTGGGACGGCAACGCTAAACATCGCTGTTTCCATGATTTTGAATCAGCCCAATTATTACGTCGCCAGCATCATTCGCAATCGCCTCAATGAACGGTTTGGCCCGAATACCGCCAATGCCATATCGAGATCGGAAATACAAGTCGTCATCCCAATCCAATATCGCAACCAGCGATTGCGATTCCTTTCAATGATTCAACTATTGTACCTCTCCGAAGATGACGCTCTCAGAAAACAGCGAATTGAAGTAATGTCTTCTCAACTCGCGGAGCCGCAAACAGCCGCAACGGCGGAAATGGCACTGGAAGCCATTGGCAAACCCGCCATGACAAAACTGACTGAACTGCTCAGCCATCCGGAAGCTTCCGTTCGTTTTGCCGCCGCCCGCTGCATGCTGAACATGGGTGACAACCGCGGGTTGCCCGTCCTGAAAAATATTGCGTATGACCCGAAATCCGAATTTCGAATCGCCGTGATTGAATCTCTGTCAAAAGCTAAACTTAAAGATGTTGAGCCGTTGCTGTCACCGCTGCTGCAGGATGAAAGCTTCGATGTCCGTCTGTGCGCGTATGAACAACTGGCCGGCTTAAACAGCATTTTAGTCAAACGGGTTTACGTCGGCGGGGATTTCTTCATCGATATAGTGAGCTTCCCCGGTGACAAAATAATCTACGCTTATCGCAAAGATAATGCTCGAATTGTTTTGTTCGGCGCCCCCATTATCTGTGAGAAAAATATGTTTATCGACATCAACCAGGTGATGATTAATGCCAGGCCGGAGGATAAATATGTATCTCTCGCCCGTAAACGTCCGTCTCGCCCCGAACTGGTCGGCCCCCTGAAATGCAGTTACAATGTCGAAGATATTATCCGTACGCTTGGCTACGCCACGGAAACAGACCCCCAAAAATACCCTTGGCCGGGATTGGGGATTTCCTATTCCGAAATTCTCGTAATTCTCGAAAAAATGTGTCTTGAAAATATGATTCCTGCAAAATATATGGAAGGACCTCTGACTAATGCCGGCGGTTTTGTGGAGAAACCACCGGCTTAAGACCGATAATATAAATAGGTAGACAAAAACAGGCGGTGTACAAAATAAAGGGTATTCGGAATTATAGACTTTTATGAAACTGGAAAAAATAGTCATCCATGGATTCAAGAGCTTTGCGGATAAAACTGAACTTCACTTTAATCAGCCGATTACGGCGATTGTAGGGCCAAACGGTTGCGGAAAAAGCAACGTCGTGGATGCCCTCAAGTGGGTACTGGGCAATCAAAGCCCCAAAAGTCTGCGCAGCGGCCAAATGGCCGACGTCATTTTCAGCGGATGCAGCAGCCGAAAGCCCAGCAGTCTGGCTGAGGTGTGTCTGCATTTCTCCAACGTGCAGGGGCTGGGGTTGGAACAGGAGGAACTGGAGATTTCCCGCAAGCTGTTCCGCAGCGGCGAAAGCGAATACCTCATCAATAATAAACCATGTCGATTGCGCGACATCAGGAATTTATTCTTAGACACGGGCGTCGGCGTCAACGCTTATTCCATCATCGAACAGGGCCAGATTGACCAATTGCTCCGGTCTTCCTCGACCGACCGGCGGATTATCTTCGAAGAGGCCGCGGGAATCAGTAAATTCAAAATGCATAAAAAAGAGGCTCTGCGAAAACTTGAACGCACCGAACAGAATCTGCTGCGTCTGGCGGACATCGTCAACGAGGTGCAAAAACAGCTTCGCAGCATCAAACTCCAGGCCGGGAAAGCCAGAAGCTGGCTCGAATACAGCCAGCGGCTTAAAGAACTAAGAGTCAATTATTCGCTGGCCGAGTATCATAAAATCGTCACCGCCGGCCGGCAGAAAAAAGAGGACCTTGCGGGCTGGCAGGAGCGTTTCGCTGCCACAGCCGCGGCGGTGGCCCGGTATGATGCGGCGGCGGGCGAACTGGC
Organism: Planctomycetota bacterium; assembly: GCA_016873215.1. Taxonomy (GTDB): domain Bacteria; phylum Planctomycetota; class Phycisphaerae; order Sedimentisphaerales; family Anaerohalosphaeraceae; genus Anaeroglomus. Next base: position 27,636 of record VGXU01000017.1, on the reverse strand, counting down.
CGCACACATCCTCGAAACCGAAACCCAAATCGGCCGGTGGGACAACGCCCTTGTCGCGGCGCGAAGCCGAATTGAGCAGCATACCGAACGAATCGGTTTCCTGAATGGTAAAGTCAGCGAACTGTCCCAGCGCAAAACCGCCGCAATTGCCCATGGACATAAATTTTTTGAACAAATTCGTCAATTGGAAAAGGAACTGGAAACCTGCAAACGAGAACTGGAAGAAAACCAGAAAGAGCTTGCCGAACAAACCGGTCGGCTTGCCGCGGTCGAAAACACTTTATCTCAAATCAACCTGCGATGCGCGGAGTGGCAGGCTAAACTGGAAGATGAGAAATCCGGCGTAATCGACATCGTTCGACGAACCGCCCAGCTCCATAATGAAATTCAGAGTTTAAGTCACTATCGGGATAATCTGGCCGGGCAAAAAACCCGCCTTTGCGGCCGGGCCACCCAGGCTCAGGAACAACTGGCCGCATGGCTGACTGAAAAGGCGCAATGCGAGGCGAAACGGCAGGAGATTTTTTCCGTGCTGTCCCAGCTTCAGAATAGTCTGGACGCCAAACGCACCGAAATGGAAGCCATCGGCGGGCAAAAGGCAACTTCGTTGAACGAGCTTTCCGAAGCCAAACAGCAGCGCAGCGCCCTGATGAGTGAAGGAAATGTCCTGCGGGATATGGAATCGCGGAGGCAGGGTGTCAGCGACACGATTAAGACCGTTCTCAAAGAACGCGACCGCGACGGCAAAGGGGATTATATCGAAGGTATCATCGCCGATGTCCTGTCCGCTCAGGTTCATCACTCCACGGTCGTGGAAGCGGCTCTGGAGGGCAGAACCGATACGCTGCTGGTCAACTGTACTTCACGGTTTCTGGAAGATACTTCCATTCGTGAAAAACTGACCGGCAGACTGTCAATCCTGTGTATGGACCGGATTGAGCCGTTCGCGGACGCGGCGGATTTCGCCGAGGAACAGGGTGTGCTCGGCAGGCTGGTGCAATTCGTACAATTCGACGATGCTTACGCTCCGCTGGCATGGCATCTGCTGGGACGGGTCATTCTGGTCGAATCACTGAGTATCGCGATGAAATTGTCGGCGCGTTTCGGAAAACAATACCGCTTTGTGACTCCCACAGGGGAGGTTTTCACGGACGGCTGCGTACTGAACGCCGGGCCGGTGGGTAAAGCCGCCGGGTTGATTTCCCGTAAAAGCCGAATCACACAATTGGAAGAAGAAACCGCATCGCTCAACGAATACATCCGGCATCTGGAGCAAACGCTTGAACAGACCGAACATAAAAACGAACACCTCGGCGAACTCTGCAAGGAACTGCGTACCAGCATCTATGAGGCCAACACGGAAAAGGTCGATGCGGAATCGCGATTGCGTATGGTTGAACAAAATATCAAGCGTCTCGGCGAAGAACAGCCGATTCTGGCCGATGAAATCCGGCTGCTCGAAGACGAGGTCCGGCAATCCGTTCAGAAAGAACACGACTCCCGCCAGAAACTCCAGGAGTTGGAGGAAATTAATACCCAGCGAACCGCTCGGATTGAAAGCATTCAACAATCTCTGGATGAAGAACAGCACACGCTGCAAAACCGCACCGCCGAGGCGACGGAACTGAAAATTCAAATTGGGCGCGTCGGCGAACAGCAAAAATCCATCCGCCAGCGCATGACGGCGACAGGCAGCCAGATTCAGCAGGGGCGTACTGCCGTTGAAACTTCCCGCACGGAAGCCCTTGCCTGTGATGAGCAAATCGAACAGACACAGCGAAATATTCTGGCGACCGAGTCCGCCCTGTGCAGCCTGTACGTCGAAAAAGAACAGTCGCAAAAAGAAAGTCTCGGGCTTCACACCGCACAGCAGAAATTAACCGTTCAGCAGAAAGAAACTGACCAGGCGCTTCGCGCCGGCCGCACGGAACAAACCGAAATCGAGCAGCAAATTCATCAGTTTCAGCTTGAATTGAGCCAGCTTACGGTTCGCGAGGAAGACCTTTGTCAGCGGGTGCGGGAAGAACTCCAGATGGAGCTGGCCGCGGCGTACCAAAGCTATACTCAGCAGGAAATCGACTGGGATGCGGTGCGGGATGAAATCACCGAATTGCGGGGCAAAATCGACCGGCTGGGCAACGTCAACGTCGATGCCATCGACCAGCAGCAGCAACTGGAGGAACGATACCAGTTCCTTGCCGCCCAGGCCGAAGACCTCAACCAGAGTAAAACGCAGCTCGAAGAACTCATCGAGCGAATCAATAAAGAAAGCCGGGAAAAATTCCAGACGACATTTGAACAGGTACGGATTCACTTCCAGGAATTGTTCCGTAAGCTGTTCGGCGGCGGCAAGGCTGATATCTTTCTCGAAAATCCGGAGGACATTCTCGAATCGGGCATTGAAATCGTCGCCCGCCCGCCCGGCAAGGAAACCCGGACCATCAGCCTGCTGTCCGGCGGCGAAAAATCCATGACCGCCATCGCCCTGCTGTTCGCGGTATTCCGCAGCAAACCGTCGCCGTTCTGCGTCCTTGACGAAGTTGATGCGGCGCTCGACGAGGCGAACAACGAACGGTTCAATATGATTGTCCGGCAGTTCCAGGAAATATCGCAGTTCATCGTCATTACGCACTCCAAGCGGACAATGAGCATCGCGGACATGCTGTACGGCATCACAATGCAAACGCAGGGCATTAGTAAGAAAATCAGCGTTCAGTTTGAACACGGCAATTTGCGGGATTCGTCCGATTCGGAAGCGGCGGTCGCATAAGTTAACTCACGGAAAAATGAACCGTAAGGGAAATTCCCTGTTATGAAAGAACGGCTGGACCAGTATCGTCTGAACAACGGGATGGTTATCCTCGGCGAGCCGATGGATGAAGTGGAATCGGTCTCGTTCCATTTTCTGCTGCCCGCCGGCAACGCCTCGTTTCCCGACGGCTGCTGCGGCGCCGGCAAGGTCATCGCCGACTGGATTTTACGCGGCGCAGGAATTCGAAATAACCGCCAACTGACTGAAACGCTCGACAATCTCGGCATTCATCGCGGCAGCGCCGTCACGGAAGAGCACTTCTCGCTCAGCGCGTCGCTGGAAGCGGGAAACATGATTGCGGCAATGGATTTGTTTGCCGATATATTAATTCGGCCCCGCTTTGACGACGACCAGTTTGAGCCTTCCCGGCAGCTTGCCCTGCACGAATTGGCCGGGCTGGAAGATGACCCGCAGCATAAAGTGATGCTGTTGACGAAAGAACAATTTTATCCGTATCCTTACAACCGTCCCGCCGAGGGCACCGTCGAAGACCTTCAGGCCCTGACGCCGCAGGGATGCAGAGAGATGATTCAATCGCGACTGGACTGGTCGCAGTGCATTTTCACTGTCGCGGGCAAATACGACTTTCAGGCGGTTTGCGATACGCTCGAAAAACGATTCGCCGCTCTGTCCGGTACCGGGATTCAGCGTCCCGGCTTTGGCGATCGCGGACAGCGATATACTCATCATGCCAACGAAGGCGCCCAGGTGCACATCGGAATGATGACTACCGCGCCCTCTATCGGCGACGACCGCTATTATGATATTCTGGCTGCAGTGTCGGTCCTGTCCGGCGGAATGAGCGGCCGATTGTTCACGGAGGTACGCGAAAAACGCGGCCTTTGCTATGCCGTCGGCGCCAGATATCAATCACTGAAAAATACCGCCGGGGTCAGTTGTTATACCGGAACCATGCCCGACAAGGCCCAGGAAGCGTATGACGTCATTCGGCAGGAATTCCGCCGGCTCCGCCAGGGTATTACAGAAGAAGAATTGCAGCGGGCGAAAATCGGACTCAAAAGCAAACTGATTATGCAAAGCGAATCCACACAGGCCCGTTCGTCGGGAATCGCCGGCGATTTCGCTTATCTGGGACGCGTCAGAGCGCTTGACGAAATTCGCCGGCGGCTGGAAAAAATCACCATCCAATCCGTGCAGGATTTTCTGGACGCCAATCCCTTTGAAAACTTTACCGTCGTTACCATCGGACCTAAGAAAATTCAACCCTAATCGGCCTATGCAATTCAAACACAAACAACTCCAAAATGGACTGACCCTTATCGGGGAAATACAACCTCACGCCCAAACCGCGGCGATGGGGTTTTTTGTGCGGACTGGTTCACGCGACGAAACCGCCGCCATCAGCGGCGTTTCGCATTTCCTCGAACACATGCTTTTCAAGGGCACGGAAACACTATCCTGGCAGCAGGTCAATGAGGCATTCGACGGACTTGGCGCCAGTTTTAATGCCTTCACCGGCGAGGAAAACACCGTCTATTTTGCGGCGGTTCTGGCCGAATATCTGCCCGACGTGGCCAAACTCTGGTCCCAACTCATGCGTCCGGCTTTGCGCGAAGAGGATTTTAACCTTGAAAAAAATGTCATCCTCGAAGAAATCGCCATGTACAAAGATATGCCTCAATTCGATGTGGTTGACCAGGCTCGCACTCTGCATTTCGGCTCCCACCCCTGCGGCAACAGCGTCCCCGGCACGGACGAAAGCATTAAAGCGATGGCCGTACAGCAAATGCGCGATTATTTCACAAAGCGATACGCCCCGAATAATCTGGTGGTCGCCTGCTGTGGGAATTTCGACTTCGACGTGTTCAGCAGTCATATTGAGCAACTCTGCGGCGGCTGGCAGCCCGTACAGACGGACCGCACAATTTCATACTTTGAGGGAACCCGTCAAAAAAAATCCATCCGTAAAGAATCCCTGGCCCGTCATCATATCTGCCTGCTCAGCCCGTCCGTGTCGATGCAGGACCCGCGGCGATTCGCGGCGTCTCTTCTGGGTATGATTCTTGGCGATAGCACCGGCTCACGCTACTTCTGGTCGCTGGTGGACCCCGCCATTGCCGAAGTCGCATCGATGCAGGCCGAAGCGATGGACGGCATCGGCGCGATATACAGCTATATCTGCTGCGAACCAACAGCGGCCCAAAAAGTGATGGATATTGTCGGCGGTATCTTTAAGGACATCACCGAAAATGGTGTTTCCGAAAAAGAATTGCAGGCCGCCAAAAATAAAGTCCTCAGCACTCTGGCCATCAAATCCGAACAGCCGATGGGCCGGCTGCTGGGGTTGGGCTTCAATTGGGTCTATAGTCAGGAATACCGGACTTTGGCCGATGATATCGCCGCCATTCGTTCCGTCACCGTCCAGGACGTCAACAGCCTCACCGCTGAATTTCAGCCCGGCGATTTCACCTGCCTGGCCATGGGCCCGACCGCATAGTAAATAATCAATGTTTATTCTTCCAGACGAAGAATCCTGACATTGTCAATCCAGGCGCAATCGCTTCCACCGATTCCGCTGCTGTCTTTTGAGTAAGACCACTTAAATGTATGGACGCCGTCCGAGAAACCGCTGAAACGCATCTCATTCCAGCCATATTCGCCGGACAGCCCCATAAGTCGGATGCTGCCATCAATATAAAAATCAAGTTTATCAAATCCGCTTTCACTGGAAACTTTGACGGCAAAAACAATCTCGCTCTTTCCGGAAACTGCCGCCGTCAATTCAAGTGTGCTGGACTGGCTATGGCCGATAGCGCCGGATTTGGCCGAATAAAGACCATCATAAACATTCGAACAGGAGACAATCGTCCAGCCGGCGTTGCCCCCCTGCACCCATGGCAGTTTGGTAAAATCGCCTGTTTCAAAATTATCCTCGGTCTTTGGATAATCTGTTTGTATTGCCGGCTCCAGCCAGCTTTGGACCAGAAGAGCCAGGTCTTTTGTGTCGATAACGTTATCGTCGTACCAGTCTGCAATCACACACGGCTGGCCGGAAATACACCCGGTTGCCTGCCAGTACCGGCTCAACACAACCAGTTGTCGCATCCCCACAGGGACTTGCCATGCCAAAACCGGATAACCGCCGTTCATTTGCCAGACTTCCTCCTCGCCGTCTGCGGCGCTCCCTTGAAAATCCCAGCCGACAAAACTGCTTTGCTGCCGCATTTGTGAATCGCTAAGGAGTGTCCCGATTCCATTGTTCGGCCCGCCGCCGTCGCCGGGGGACAGAAAATAGCAATTTAACAGAAGAGAAAACCAGGGGTGTATTATCCCGCCGAAGCCCCCCGCCGATGCTCGACTATCTACGAAGCCGCTCGCATAACAATTGGAAAGTACTCCATACGCCGTACCCGCAAAGCCGCCGAGTATTTGCGCACTTGCACCCGCGTACACATCGACATCCGCATGGCAATTGGTGACAGTTCCTGCGGATGCGCCGACAAACCCTCCGAGGTTTTGGGGGGATACACCGCCGTGAATCGCACCTTTTGCATAACATTGATCAATCGTGCCCTGGTTGAGTCCGGCAAGCGTACCCACATAGGCCGACTCATCGCCGCAGGTGACGGAGACATTCTTCAATCCAAGCCGTTTTATCGTACTGCTCTGTATATTGCCGAATAAACCTAAATAGCCCTGATTTTGCCCCTGCGTGTCAATCGTCAAACTGGAAATTACATGGTAATTGCCGTTAAAAGTGCCTGTAAAGACTGTCGAATTATCGTCGGTGTTAGGGGCGATTACCGCAGTAGTAAAACTGTACCCAGCCAGGTCAATATCCGCCGTCAGGATAAAATATTTATCATAATTGCCAGTATCGGCAGCCAATTCCAACAGATCATCGGCATCAGCAATTTGATAGGGAGCATCCGTAGTTCCTGAACCACCGGAATAGCCAAAAGAAATGGAAGACAGAAAAACTGCGCTCGCAATGCCCAAAACTCGCTTTACTATCGAATTCATTTCATCACCCTCCTTAAAAAGGTTCCAAGGTTCGTCTGATAATAAGCGACATAACCGGACATTATACAATACCCCATCCTGTTTTGTCAAATATTTTACCTATTTTTACACTGTTGTCCGGGCTTGCTTTTTAACTCTTTTTGGGGTATAATAAATAATAATTCTATTTTCTGAATTGAGAAGGGTGAATTTGTGAATCCGGAAAAACCTGCACAAGAAATGCTGGATGCGGATATTCTACAATGTCGGGCCGACATTTTGCGAGCCGTTCAGCAGACTGCGCAAAAAAACGCGGTTCCCGGCAATCCACAGCCCATGCCGGCGCCACCGGCGGAAAAGAAAGCCACCCCTCTGTCCCCTGCTCCTGTCGCTGACGCCCCCGAAATCACAGCCTCAGATATCCCTCGAAAAATTGAAGCCGTACCGGCCGTAAAACCGCAGGCGGCACAGCCGCAAAAAACGTATTCCGAACCCTCGGCCGAGGCGGAGAAAGAGCTTCAGACGCAAATCGCAAGTCTGCGACAGCAGCTTGCCGCCAAAAACACGGATATTCAAACTCTCGCCGCAAAGACTCGTCAGGCTCTGGAAAATCTTTCGACCCTGCAGAATGAACTTCAGAATACCCGCAATACTCTGCAGACAGCGCAAACGGAAAAACAAACGCTGCAAACGAAAATCCGGACTATGCAGGAACAATTGGCCGCCCGGGAAGAGGAAATCCAGACGGCTGCCGGCAAAGACAGCAGCGTCCAGCAAACCATTTCCTCGCTGCGGGAACAGATTGAAGACCTTCGCGACAATTTGCAAAACACACAACAGGAACTTCAGGAAAAGCAGCATCTGGTTGAGCGTTTATCGGAGGCGGTAAAACAGCAAAAACAAACGCTGGAACAAAAGGAACCGCTGGAAGCCCAAAATATCCAATTGAAATCCCGCCTCGATTTGCTCGAAAAACAGGATCAGCAGCTTCAGGACCAACTCAAACAAATCGGACTCGCCTCGGCGGATTTGAATAAAGACATACAATCGCTGCAAAATCAAAATGAACAAAAACAACTGGAGCTGACGGAAACACAGGCCCAACTGAATGTCCTGTTGCAGGAACGCCAGCAGCTCCTTGCCGAAATGGAAAACCAGAAACAACAGGCGCAAACAATGCTGGCCGAAACACAGCAAAAAGAAAAACAACTGGCCAGGCAGGCGGAACAATTACAGACACATCTTGCGGAGATGGAAAATCAATTGCGGGAGCTTTCCGAACAGGCCGCCAAAGAAAAAACGGAACTCCAGACCCTCGTACAGGACTATCAGGCCCGGCTGGAAAAAACAGACCGCCAGAAACGAGAAATGGAAAATCGCCTGGCCGCACTTCAGGCCCATAATGACCGTCTGCTGGCCGGCGAACAGGAGGCGGAACAACTGCGGGAACAGCTCCGGCAGGCTCAACAGAAAAATGAAGTGCTGAACCGCCAATTGGAACGCCTCAAGGGCGATCATCAGCTCGTCGGCGAAGAAAACAATCATCTCCACCATTTGCTGCATCTTCGGGACCAGGAACTGGAACGGGTGTATCAGCAAATCAAAGAACTGAGCGAAAAACCCGCCCAACCCAACAAAACCGAAGTTTTCGTATCGCCCGAAGAAATGGAAATGCTGCACGGGTCTCCACAGACTCCGCAGGCAACAGAAACCGCCGAAGAGCGGCCGGAAATTCCAGGTTTTAATCTTGCCGAGCAGATTATGGCCGAGCATCGCAAAGCTGTCGCTTCCCAAAGACAGGCCCCGGCCGCACGGCCCCATGCCAATAAAAAAGACTCCGTACAAAAGGTGGTTAACCAGTTTGTCGGTTCGACCGAATCAACCCGCACAACGCCGCCGCCTCACAAAGAAAGCGAGGTTCTGCCGGTTTCGGATGCGGCTGAAATCACGCCTCCGGCGGAGAGTTTGGGTTCCGCCAAAATTGACTCTTCGCCGAACGAGACGCTGATCGCCGAGATTGTACGACGGGATATTTCGCAATTTCTTGAAGCCAAAAAACAGGCCTTTCAAAAAACTGATTGGATGTGGAAAAGTAATTAAACGGGGATGTCGAATACCGTAATTTCAGTCTCGCTCATCGGATGGGCCAATAATATCACGGCATCGCCGTATATCTACGGCGTATTCGGCGGCCTTGCTCTCGTTATTCTGCTTGGCGCCGTGTGGCTGCTGCTTCGTAAACCAAAATCCAAAACCAGCCCCGTTCCTTCCGAACGCCCGACACTCATCCGACAACAGTGTAGGGATATTTCTCTGTTGATATACGAGAAAATCATCTCTCTCAAAAGTCATGACAAAGTTATCCTGCTGGCCGGGGCGGGATTGGAGTATCTGCCGGTCACAATTCCCGTCCAGACCGCCGTACGGCTGGCACAGGCCGGCAAAAAAATCCTGTTGATTGACCTCGACACAAAGCGAAACGCCGCGGCCAGAGCGTTCGACCTGAACGAAAACATCGTCAAAAACTGCATAAGCCCTAAACCTCTGCCTACTCCGTTGGAAAATCTTTCGCTTTGGCCGGCCGAATTTTTTGTCCGCTTCGGCCAGATGAATCTGCGCAGCGTCATTCAATCCGCTGAAAATTGTTTCGACACCATTTTAATAAACATCCCCTATCTGGACGGCCATCCCGACCGAAAACTTATCGCCTCCAGCGCCAAAGCAGGATTGATTTTCTGCAAGACGACACAGCAATTTGACCGCCTGAGCAAACTGCTGACGCAAAGCCAATGTCAATTGCTGGAAGAAAAACCTCTCTGCGGATGAACTTTAATGCAGTAAAGACGCGGCGTCGGCGTCTAAGAGCCAGACCATTTTTTGACGCGCCGCCCACAATGAACGCACCGGCTGACGCCCCGCATCAGAACTTTCAAAAAGAACCCTGCGAATAATCTGTGCCTTATGCGAACCTGTAACCAAAAACATCAATTTTCGAGCGGCAAGCAGCACCGGCACAGTCAGAGTGACGCGGGGATACGGCAGTGACGACGAAAAAACCGCCGTCGCAAGGCTGTCCTGAATATCGGTTGTGTTCGTATCCGCTGCCAGCGATGCTGTGTGACCATCCGCCCCAAGCCCCAACAGAATCAAGTCAAACTCCGGAATCTGTCCCGGCGAAAGCGAAAATGTTTTTTGCAGCGTTTGCTCATATTCCGCGGCCGCCCGGCGTATATCGGTCTGCTCGGCCCGTATGCGATGGATGTTGTCGGCCGGAATCGAAATCTCAGATAGAAATGTATTTTTCGCCAAGTAAAAATTGCTGTCCGGATGCTCCGGCCCGACACCCCGTTCATCCGCCCAGAAAAGATGAATCTTTGTCCAGTCCAGCGAATCATCCGTTGCCAGCAGCTTAAAAAATTCCGCCGGGCTGTCGCCGCCGCTGACGGCACAAAAGAAAACGTCCCGTTCCTCAATCGCCTGATGAAAACACGCAGAAAATATATCGAGAGCGCTCTGCGCAACAAGTTGAGGGGTTTCCAGCCGAGTGATTTGAGGAGCGGAGATTGAATTGGGCTTCTCCGTCTCCTTCTTTTTATCCAGAAATGCCTGCAAAAAAGCAGCGGCGGCAACGGCATCCTGGAGGTTCTTCTTTTTTTGGCGGCTCATTCCCACCCCGGCCAGTTTCCAGTCCGCCTCGGCGCTGCTGAGCCGTTCATCAAAAAAAATGATGGCCTGTGATACCTTGGCCGAAATCGCCTGAGCGAATTTTCGTGCCGCAACCGTGGCGGGACCTTCCGAGCCGTCCATATTCAAGGGAAGGCCGACCACAATCGCATCAATCCGCTCTTCCCCAATTGCGTGAACAATCTGAGGTATCAGATTCGGCCCGGCCTCAAGAACCGAATGCGGAAAGGCCATCGAACCGCCCGCGTCGCTGACGGCAAGGCCGATACGCTTTTGACCGTGGTCAATGGCAAGATATCGCATGGACTCTACTGCTTTGATTTTATCTTTTGTTGTCCCGCTTATACGAGGTACCCGCCGTCAATCTGCTGAACCGGCTTAATTTTTTCGGCCAGTTCCTCATAGCCGGGCTGCCCCATCAGGGCAAACGTTGCTTCTTTACCCAGCTCCACCGCAGGCTGGTCATACGCATTAATTTCGAACAATAATCCCGCCAGCGAGGTGGTTGTCTCGAACAGGTAAATAAACTGCCCTATCGTAAAGGCGTTGACCTGATCAAAAAATACCGTCAGGCATGGACGCTTATCGTGCAGCAAGGCGTACTCCGTGCCTGTTTTTTCACTGTTGAGCAGACGCGACATATGCTTGCCCGCCAGATAATTCAATTCAGGCGTGCTTTCCGGCGCCGCGCCAATAACGATATCGTTATCAAAATCCCTGACCTGCAGGAACGTGAACAATTTATCATTTGGCCCTTCACGGTACAATTGTACCTGGCTGTGCTGGTCGGTCGTCCCCAGCGCGTTGACGGGCGTCGGGCCAATAAAGACATCCTGCCCCTTGATGTTCTTGGACTTGCCGAGGCTCTCCGCCCACAACTGGCGATACCAGTCGGACAGGTCTTTGAGCCGCCATGCGTAAGGGAACATCACGGAGATGCGTTTGCCGCGATTGTAATAATGCCAGTTGATCGCGGCATTCAGCGCCGCCGGATTGGCGAAGAAATCCGTCCGGCTGACCCGCTGATCCATATCCCGCGCCCCGGCCAGAAGACTTTCAATATCAATGCCGCATAACGCCGCGCTCAGCAGCCCCACGGGACTGAGCACACTGAATCGCCCGCCCACACCGTCAGGAACTTCCAGTGTTCGAAAACCCGCCTCGCTGGCGATTTTCCGCATTGTTCCTTCTTTGGGATCGGTGGTGGCGATAATTTGTTTTTTGTACCCGGTCGGGCCAAGTTTCTCCAGTAGCATCTGACGAATAATCAAAAACTGCGCAGCTGTCTCGGCGGTACGCCCCGATTTACTCACAACATTAAAAATCGTCTTGTCGAGCTTGTCGCCGATCCAGCTCAGAAAACTGGTTAATTGCATCGCGTCCACATTATCAAACACAAACAGCCGCGGGCCTTTCCGCTGCGCCGGGTCAAGATTATACAGATACGGATTCAGGGCCGTCTGCAGCGCGATATTGCCCAGCGCCGAGCCGCCGATACCCAGTACGACAAAATTCTCACATTCTTTCGTCACCTGACCGGCGATTTCACACACCTGTTTGGGATACTGCTCGTTATAGGGCAGGTCGCGATAGCGGGTTTTGCCGGCCTTGCGATGCTCGTTGAGCTTTTCAATCAACGGCGTCGTCTTCTGCGCCAGCTCATCAATCTGCTCAGCCGTGATGCCGTGTTCGGTTCCGATGACTTCGGCGGTCACATTCTTATAGTAAAAATGGACTTTGGAATTGTTCATTTTTTCTTCCTTTTCTCAGTTCAGCCCAACGGACTGATCTTTAATTTCACCTTTTAATTTTTACTGGCCTGCGCGGGTCAGGTTGGCATATTTTACCATCAATGACTTCGTTTGGCCAGACTGGAATTTCACAACCACAATGCTGTCCGGCCCAAGGTTGAGAAATTCCTTAACCCGCCCGGAGCCAAATTTGGAATGGCTCACTAACTCGTTAACTTGAAAACCTTCGCCCCCTGGCGGAATAGGTCCCGAAAACGCATCCGGATAGTCTCCTGGATGTTTCTGGCGGTCTTCCTGAAACTGAACCGTCTCGCCGCCAAAGCCAATCTCATACAGAAACGGCGACGGCACCGAACGGATAAACTGCCCGCGCAAAACGCGATACCGGGCGTAAGTGATTGCCAACTCGTCCCGGGCACGGGTGATCCCGACAAAAAACAGCCGTCGCTCCTCTTCCATATCCTCCGGATTGGCCTGGCTGCGCTCATGCGGCAAAACCCCCTCTTCCAGCCCGATGATAAAAACAAAATCAAACTCCAGCCCTTTGGCCGCGTGCAGTGTCATCAGCGACACCCGTGAGGCATCGGGGTCATAAGCATCCGTATCGCTGTATAAGGCGATGGACTGTAAATAATCCAGAAGCGACGGCGTTTCAGCCTGACCGTCGTACTCCGCCGCGGCATTGATTAATTCATTGATATTCTCTATCGCCTCGGTATCGCCGCCTTTCTTCAGGGCCTCGGCCAGTCCGCTTTCGGCAAACACGCAATCCATCAGCGGAGCGACTTCGCCGGCGACATCATTCTGAAATTTTTGAATCATCTGCCCGAATTCCGCAAAATGGGTTCGTGTCGCCGTCGAAATCGTATCTAATCGTCGAGCCTGGCAGGCCGCGTCAAAAAGACTCAGACTGCCCTGACGGGCAAACTCCGCCAGCCGTTCCACCGAGGTTTTGCCAATCCCCCGGCTGTGCGTCCCTATCGCCCGCATAAAAGCGATATCATCAGCGGGATTGACAATCAGTTTCAGATAACTGAGCAAATCCCGAATTTCCTTACGGGCATAAAATTCCATCCCGCGGACAATCTGATAGGGTATCCGCGCACGAATAAACGCCTCTTCCAGGGGCCGGCTCATCGAATTGACACGGTAAAAAACGGCGATTTGGGCGGCGTCTTTGCCTCCGTCCAAAAGCGTTTGAATCTTTTCCGTCAGCGTTCTCGCTTCGGCATTTTCATCTTCAACGCCGACAATTTGCACCGTCGCACCGGCCGGGCGGGTTGGTATCAGCGTCTTGGCTTTCCGGCGGGTATTGGATGCGATAAGTTTGTCGGCCTTTTCAAGAATATCCGGCACGGAACGAAAATTCTCCTCCAGCTTGACCACCGTCGCGTTGGGCCAGTCTTTCTCAAACGCCAGAATATTCCCTATATCCGCCCCCCGCCAGCGGTAAATCGACTGGTCCGGGTCGCCGGTCACGCAGATATTCCCGTGAGCCTCGGCCAGCAGGTGAGCAATCTGATACTGGGCGTGATTGGTATCCTGATACTCATCAATCAACAAATACTGAAAACGATTGCTCAATTCATTCCGCACATCAGCACAATTCCGCAGCAGCAGTGCCGTCCTGACCAGCAGGTCGTCGAAATCCAGCGCATTATTCTTGGCCAGAATCTGCTGATAAGCGCTATAAATTTTTCCGGCGGTTTTTCCGAAATAATCCCATGCGTTGGCTTTGAATGATTCGGCGTCCTCCAGATTATTTTTCAGACGCGACACAAATTCCAGCATCCGCGACGGCGAAAAATTCGTGCTGTCCGCCTGGCACTGCCCGACCGCCTCTTTCATACAGCGAAGCTGGTCGGCGGCGTCATAAATGCTGAAATTGGGTTTGATGCCCGCCTGCTCGGCATACCGCCGCAAAACCCAGACGCACAGTGAATGAAACGTGCTGATAAACGCACCCGACGACCCGCCGGCAAATGCCCGATTCCGCATCTCCTCGGCGGCTTTATTGGTAAATGTAATCGCGCAAATCTGCCACGGCCGGATGCCTGATTCTATCAGTGCGGCAATCCGGCACGTAATCACACGCGTTTTACCGCTGCCCGGACCGGCCAGGACCAGCAGCGGGCCTTCCTTGTGAAATACTGCCTTTTTTTGAGAGGCGGTCAGTTTATCCAATGGAACTGCAACAGACAAAGTTATTCCTCCACACCAAAATTCAATACGTAAAAACAGGCCTTGAGGATACCGATACTCGAATGGAAATGCAAGGATGACTCACATGTCTTTTGCAGAAAACTTACGGATTGGCCGGCTGCGACTGCAACTCCTGCTGTTTGCGGAGTGCTTCAAAATACTGCTTTTCCTGCTTCTGCAGCTTTTCAAATAGATCCGGGCGCTCCACCTGAATCCGCCCCAGCAGACTCATCCGTAATTCCTGAGGATATTCCAGGTCGTTAAGAAAATCCATAAACGCCATATAGCGCAGCATTTCAAAACTCGGCATTCCAAGACGATAGGACTCGCTGCGGTTTTCATTCTGGTACATCGTATAGACATCCTGAGCCAGTTTTTCCCGGCCCGCGGCTTCGTCATCATCATGAACGGCATAACGAAAATACCCTTCACGCAAAACCATTACGATGAACTCCGTCGCGTCCTGAATGCCTAAGCCGCTAAATTCCTCCTTGAGCTGGTATTTGACAAACTCAACCATCGGCAGCTTATGTTCTTTGTATTCAAACCCCGATTCATCCGTTGGGTACAGCGTCACCAGTTCCTTATAAACCCGCAGGGCGTGGTTGATGTGCCCGGCCTGATAAAAACTCATTACCGCGTTTTGCAGCAAATTTTTATGACCCCCGCGAAGCGCCCTGGGGTTGCCTTTTTCCAGCGATTCATACTTCGCTATCACTTTCTTATATATCTGATCGCAACTGTCAAACATCCGCAGGTCCGGCCTTAGAAAAATACTGCTTTGGCCGTCCTTCGTGGTGTAAACGGTGGTTTTACCCGTCCGATACAGCAACTGCAAACCGTGAAAAATAATGCGGTCAGTGTTCTTTTCGTCCACACGGTATTGTTCCGGACGGCCGGCGATTTCAAGCCCCAGAGACCCCCAGTACATCGCATGCACGGCCGGATGTTCCCAGTTGAGCGGCGTTCGCTGGTTTGGGTCGTTCAAATCGACAGGACCATACATCTGATTCATTTTCCGCATATACACCGGGTCCATCTTCCAGACATTGCGAATCTGATACGCCCGGGAAAAATAATCAAATCGTTTCAGTCCTTCGGTATTGCGAAATTGATCCACAACGGCAAAGGCTTCTTTGGAAAATCGCTCCGGAGTCTGACGTAATGCCAGGTACCGCTCCGCCAGCTTGTCCGGCGGGATAAACTCCGCATCGGCTTTCTGCAGCGAAGAGACAAATTGCGACGTCTCCTTGTCCTGTAAGGCGTCCTTGAGCGTTTTAGGAGCCTCGGCCAGACTGTCAAACTCAGTGTTACTGTTGTCGCCCAGCAGCGACCGCATCGACAATGCTAATTCCTTCTTGTAATAGAGATGACAATCATCTGAAACGTCACCGATTTTATGCAGAAAAATCCAGGCAAGCTGGCGATACAAAATAATGCTTTTGGGGTTGAGCGGAATGCCTTTGTCTCGCAGAAGTTCGTAGCCGTTGCGTACCCATCGCCAGCGCTCCTGACATTGCGTATTGGGAATCGTCACTGAAATATTGTAGGCCATATTCCACGAATGGAAATCCCAGACCGTAGCGAACCGCGGCTGAAGAATCGTAATCCACTCCGCCAATTGTTTGGCGTCGAAAAACTGCCCATCCTGCTTGAGCTTGTCGGCACGCATCCAGAGAATATCAACCACCAGGCCGCGAAACGCACCCATCGCCACGGTGGCAAAGGCCAGCGACGGCGGCGCATTCTCCAGCGACGTATTCATCACCAGCCCCATTTTCTCCCGGCTTTGACGGATCGGATCCTGCTGTATCGCCGACAGATAAAACATCCCGCCGGCTATTACCAGGCTTATTAAAATAATTCCGTAATCCTTCCCGCGCATTATTCTGTCCTTACACCGCCGTTTTAGCTACTTCACGCGACCGGAAAACCCACATGCCCAGCAGCATTAATAAAAACGCTTTGAACCCGATTGTTTCGACGGCGGCCCTAAGCAAAAACATCCCACGAACCATTCGTCCTGAAATGATATACTTTGTCGGACTGAAATCGCCGTCAAATCGCGGCAGCAGCGACAATAATGGCTGGATGCTATAGTGATACACCGTCCCCATTCCCACTCCAAAACCGTCAAAAGATTCCACGATAAACCCGTTTACGGTACCCAAACCAAAAATCACCGTACAAACCAGAATCGCCACCGGAAATGACAGCCACGTCGTCAGGACAATGCCCAATACGGCCAGAAAAATCAGACGAATCAATAACAGTAAAACCATTCGGCAGTAATTCTCCGTAAAACTCCCGACTTTGTATAATATTTCCAGGTCCTGTACCATCACCGTCGAAACGTTCAATTCGGGGCTGTTGACAAATCCAACCCCAAGATATCCCTGCTTGGCCACGGCGCCGGCGGGAACCGCAAATTCCTGCGCCGACCGCGTCGGAGCATCCCGGCGAACATTATAAATCGGTGTCGTCAGCGTCCCCTGTTCATAACTTTGTAAATCGCCGATACTCCAGAGACCGAAAACTCTGCCGTCCGGCGGCGTCGCGGAAGCATCGTACTTATATCGCACAAAAATCAGCGCGTTGGGGTCCGATGCTGGACGTACCCCATTAAAATCCCATTGGCGAGACCGACCCGGCTCAATACTTTGCTCACGAATACGCTCTTCATTGAACAACTGAGCCTTAATTTCCTTCGGCGTCATCGTTTCAGGCAAACGGCGGTCTTTTTCCATTTGCTGATACCGTTCTTTTGCCCGCTTTTGAATTTCAGCGTTATCGATAACGACTTTAATCCCTTCACGGGCGGTGAAAAACTCATTTTGCGCCTGTTGGTATTCCTGCGGAGCAACCTCCGTCCAGTATGGAATCAGGCAGGTCAGGCCATAAACGGCGGACGCAAAGAAAATCAGAAGAAAAACATCGATCAGTACCACGCCTAAAAACTTCCCCAGTAAAATGGTCCATCGGCTCACGGGCTTGGTCACCACCATAAAAATCTGTCTGCGCTTGATTTCATCGCTGAGCGTAAACGTTGAAATCGCGATAGTCAGAACGCACAGCATCAGGCCCACCAGACTCAGGCTGTAACTGGAAAAGGTCTGAAGTTTCCCCAGCAGCGTGCCGTCGCCGATCATCACAAGGCTCATCATCGGCAGCAGAATCAGCAGCAGAATAATAACAACACCTGCGATCTTCATCCGAAGAGCCTGAGCGATGGTATTTCGCGCGACTGCCCAGACTTTTTTCATTCCGCTGTCTCTCCATCTGTTTTGGAATCCGTGGGAGTGGTTGTGCCGTCGGTCTTTTTTCCTCGACCCAGCAGGTCTTCCAGTATGTCTTTTTTGACCGCCTCAGCCGGTTTAGGCTGCTGCGCTGCGCCGGACGGAGAAGATTCCATTTTCCCCGACAGCGGAACTTCCGTCTTGGAGGCCGTCAGTGTACGCAATAAACTATTGTCGGGCGAAGACGACTCCGTCACAGGCCGTAGTTGGGTTTGTATCGTCACGGCATCTGCTTCGGTTATTGTCGGATTTTGCACGGGTTCCGCCGAGACCAGTTGCTCCAGTATCCCCAGCTGACGTACAATTTCTTTGTCCGCAAGAAAACCGCTGATGCCCGCCCCCGCTCCCGCTCCGCTGGTCAATTGCATTTCCTGCTGTGCTTTGGCAACAACACGCACAAAAAAACTTTCCAGTTTATCCATCGGATGCGTAATTTCGCATTCCCCCTGTTCCTCTTCCAGAATCTGACGGATACGCTGAGTCGCCGATTCGTTCAGACTGTGTGTCCGAATCTGCGTTTCGCCGGTCTGTTCCAGCAATTCCCGAACCGACCCCTCCACCTGCATTTTTCCGCCGTACAGGATACCGATGCGGTCACAGATATCTTCCACGTCGGCCAGCAGATGACTGCATAATAATATCGTTTTCCCGCGGCGCGCCAGTTCCACCAGCAAATCTTTGATTTGACGGGTTCCCATCGGGTCCATTCCTGATGTAGGCTCATCAAGAATCAGCAGGTCCGGGTCGTTAATCAACGCTCCCGCCAGACCAATACGCCGTGCCATCCCTTTGGAAAACGTCCCAACCTGGCGATTGCCAACCCCCGCCAGCCCCACCATATCCAGCAGGGTTTCGATACGCAATTTTCGTATGGATGACGGAAGCCCAAACAACCGGCCGTAAAAATCCAGCGTCTCATACGCTGTCAAATACCGGTATAAATACGAATCCTCCGGAAGATAGCCGATGCGGGACGAAACGGCCGCCTCTGAGCTGCTGCCGCCGAGCACCACCGCTGCGCCGCTCGTGGGATGCAGCAGATTCAGCAGCATCTTGATGGTCGTCGTTTTGCCCGAACCATTAGGCCCAAGAAATCCGTAAATTTCGTTGGTACGGATTCGCAGGTTCAGATTATCCACCGCCACAACGCGGGACCGGCCCCACCAGTCGGGAAAAACCTTGGTCAACGCAATCGTTTCTATCGCAAATTGACTTTCCGCCACGATATGCCTCATTTCAAACTGAACTGTATTTATTTCCTGACGGTAATATGCGGGTCCAAATGCTCACCAAACCGTACTAAGCGGGCGCTGTTAAACACCACCAGGACGGAGCCGCCGAAATGCAGAAACGCCGCCATAATCGGCGGAAGCCAGCCGACGGCGGATGCGGAAATGCCAAGAACAATGAACAAAACCCCGAAAAACAAATTCTGATTGATAACACCGCGGGTTTTGCGGGAAAGCTGCATAAGGAAAGGCAGTCGCCGCAGGTCATCGCTCATCAGGGCAATCGACGCGGAGTTAATCGCCACGTCGCTGCCTGCGGCGCCCATTGCAATGCCCAAATCGCCCGCGGCCAGCGCCGGAGCGTCATTGATACCGTCGCCGACAACGGCAACGATATGGCCGTCCTGCTTGATGCGTTCCACTACCGCCAGTTTGTCCTGCGGCAGACAGTTCGCCTTGTAATCCGTACAGCCCAGCTCGGCCGAAATCCGATTGGCGACTTCGCCGCGGTCGCCGGTCAGCATCGTAACGCGACGGACGTCGCAACCGAATAATTCCTGAACCGCCTGCTGCGCTTCAGGCCGCGATTTGTCCTGCAAACCAATCCATCCGATACACTGATTGTCCCGCGCCACATACAATGTGCTGAATCCCTGCTCTTCGTGCAGTGAGGGGTTCGGCACCCGGCTGACGTCGATGCCTTTTTCCTTCAAAAAACTGTCACGTCCCACCAGCACCGTTACGCCCTTCGCCCTGGCGGAGACGCCTTTACCGGGTGTTTCACGGAATTCCGACGCCGTTTCAAATTGCACATTCGCCTCTTTGGCAAGAGTGACGACTGCGCGGGCCGCCGGATGCTTACTCATCTGCTCCGCCGAAGCCGTCAAGCTCAGCATTTCCGCGGGTTCCACGCCCGCCGCGGGTTCAAGTTTGGTCACATAAAGCTGGCCCGTCGTCAGCGTGCCGGTCTTGTCAAACACCACCGCGGTGATCTTGCCCGCGATTTCCAGCAGGGAAACATTTTTGACCAGAATTCCCAGCCGGGCGGCCGCGGACAATGCCGCCACCATCGCTGTCGGCGTCGCCAGAATCAGAGGACACGGACACGATATCACCAGCGCCGCAATCGAACGGTTCCAGTCCTTGGTAAAGAAATAAATAATGACGCTGATCATCAAAATGGTCGGGATATACCACGTCACATACTGGTCGATCATCCGCATAATAGGAAGCTGCGTTTTCTCGGCGGCCATAATCAACTGCTGGACTTTACCCAGCGTGGTATCATGCCCCGCCTTGGTCACGACGATATCCAGTGCGCCGGTCAGGTTGGTTGTCCCGGCAAAAACCTGCATCCCCGCAACCTTGTCCACCGGCAGAGATTCGCCGGTAATCGTTGCTTCGTTAATGGAACTCAGGCCGCTTCGAATCTGGCCGTCGGCCGGAATGTTATCGCCGGGACGAACACGCACAACATCGCCGGTTTTGAGCCGGGCGACTTCAATTTCCGTTTCCGAGCCGTCGCCCGCCAGAAGATTCGCCGTCGTAGGCGTCAGACGAATCAGCGATTCGATGGAAGCCCTGGCGCCCAGCGCCGTTCGCGTCTCCATCAACTCGGCCAGCAGCATAATAAAACCAACCACCCCCGCCGTCACGTAATTGCCCGTCACAAAAGCGGCGAACACCGCCAGCGCCACCAGTTCGTCCATATGCATGTGACCGTGGATAATGCCTTTGACTGCGTGCAGAACGATTGGAAGTCCCAGCAGTATCGCCCCAACCATCGCCGCAAGGGTGCTTACATCTCCCTCTGTTCCAAACAGCCCCGGCATCCACGATGCCAGTTGTGCGTTGAACAGCAGCGCCCCGCCGGCCAGCGTACCAAACAACGCAAAACTCACACGCATCTGCTTGCCGTGCGTATGGCCGCCTTCCAGTTCCGTTGCTTTAACTCCAATATGTGTATGTACCATAACAAACCGTCTCGTTTAGGATAAAATTATTTCTGTGAATTCTGTTCCTGGGTCTGCTTCTTCTGGGCTTTCGGGTCGCGGTTGATCTGGATTCGAATTTCTTTGCCGTTTTGTCCCTCGCCCGGCTGAAGCATTATCTTTTCGTCCGCCGCGGCCATAATCTCCTCCATCGCGTCCTGGTACAGCCGCTGCAAAACTAATTGCGGACGTTTTTTGTACTCTGGCAGCAGCTTTTGCAGATAGTCCGCATTGGCCTTGGCTTCTTCGACCACCCGCGTCTTGTATGCCCTTGCTTCGGCAATCAATCCCTGGACCTGCCCTTTCATCGGCGCCATAAGGTCTTCTTTTTGCTGCTGCGTCAGGTCGGGCTGCTTAAATTGCGCCAGCACCGATTCCGCGTCCGGCCCGGCCGTATCCGTCAGCAGTTTATCCTTGAACGCGATGGCATCGGTCACGGCCGTTTTGCTTTGCTGGCTGGCCTGGATGGACGCCGTAAACGCGTCGTCCACCTGCCGCGGCCATACAATTCGGTCTGCCCGGACCGCGTCTATCCGAATCCCGCTTTCTATCCCATCCAGCTTCTTTTGCAAACGACGTTTTACATCTTCAGAAATATCCGCCTTGCTGGTCACCGCATCGTCAATACCGTATTCCACCATTGTGCTGACAACCGCGTTGGAAGTAAAACTTTCCAATATCGGCTTGACCGTTTCCGCCGCCGCATCCAGAAAATCCTCCCCGGGCTGAGGCTGGCGATAATAAATATTCTCAAAGAAAAGCTCCGGACGGTCTATCGAATACGTCACCGTCCAGCGCGAATGGACAATATTGTAATCCATTCCTTCCGTTTCGGCCGGGTTTTCATTCCGGGTCAGACAATAGCCGTCTTTAATCGGATCCAGCGTACCTGAAAAGGACGTGCTTTTCTGCTGGCTCAGTTTTTCCTGCTCGGTCTCAAAATACCAGAACGATTCCACGTTCAGCGTCTGCACTTTTTTTACCGGGATGCGGATAATCTCGCTCAGAGGTTCGGGCAGAGTAAATTTCAGCCCCGGATTCAGCACCCGTGTATCGCCCAGACCTTTCATTTTGCCGAAAATCAGTACCAGCGCCTGTTCGTCCTGCTGGACTTTGAACATCCCGCTGACCAGAAACAGCGCCACCAGAATGATCATAATGATTTTTAATATCCGGAAACTGGTTTGCAGCGCCGTCGTCAGAGATTTGCCCGCCGCGTCCTGCGGCTCAAATGACGTCTGCGGTCTGCACCCGCACTCGGAATGATGATGATGGTCGTGATTATGCGACATAGTATTTTCCTGCCGGTTGGCCTACGGCTTCTTTTCTAAATTCGGAATTTCTTTCAGTAAATGCATCGGCTCCGTATCGGTGCCCAGCACGATCGTGGAACGGTCTTTCAGGATGGTACGCAGGGCTTCCAAGTCTCGCAAAAACATCGCCAACTGCGGGTCGGCGTCAAGCATCTTATAATAGGATGCTGCTTCCGCGTCGCCGGCGCCCCGAATCGCCTTGGCCTGGGCCTCGGCTACCGCCAGTAATTCCTTTTGCTTAGCCATCGCGTCGCTTTTAATTTTATCCGCCTCGGCATTGCCCTCCGCCAGAATCGACTCCGTCTTGCGCTTGCGGTCGGACCGCATCCGGTCAAACACCTTATCCGTAACTTTTTCGCTAATCATTAATCGCTTGACCCCTACTGTCGCGATTTGAATCCCATATTGTTCTTCGACCTTGTTTTGTACGGTTATTTCAGTCTGAATTTCCTTTTCAACCGCTTCAATCTTGTTTTTGGCCGTATTCACAAAATCGCTGAAGCGATGCCGGCCGACAACGACATTCTGGGCGTTACGCAGCAGGCTCTGAAGATTCTTCTGCGCGCCTTTGGTATCATGCACCGATACCAGAAACTTCTGCGGGTTCGTGATCCGCCACAGAACAAAACTGTTGATAATAATCGGCTCGCCCCCGGCTGTCGTCGTCTCCTCCAGAACGCCCTCGAACAACTGCAGGCGGGAATCAAATTTGTACACGCTTTCAATTCCCACGGGCCAGCGAAACTGAAATCCCGGCTCCGTAATCGCCCGCACCGGCTGCCCAAACCGCGTCACCAGCGCCGTTTCCGTCTGGCGCACCTGGAAACTGCACATCGCCAGTCCCAGCGCCGCCACCACCACGATAATACTCGTTACGCCCCAGAAATTTTTCATATCCGTTTATCCCAATCTCTGATTAACTATTTATTTTTCATTTGTCTATTTACTTATTCGCTTCCTTAATCACGCCGGTCACATCCATATCATACAGCGACGGAGTCAGCTTCTCCTGCAAATCCACAATATACACCTGTGTATCCTTCGTATCCGCCGCAATGACATATTTACGAACTTTTTCAAGTGACTCTTCCAGCACCTTCAATCGTTCAATCCGTTTGTATAATGCCGGGTTGGCCTGATACGCCTTAAGCTGTCCCTTGAAACGCTCGCCGGTCGCCTCTGCCAGCGTCGCTTTTGCAAACGCGTCCGCCTCGGCCTGACGAATTGTCTTAAACACCTGTCCCTTCGCACCCTCCAGCGCCAACGCAAGTTCCTGTCTCATTTGCTGGTCTTGCTTTTCCGACAAACTGTCCTTGACCTGTGAATATTTCTTAACAAGAGCATATAGCGAATCGACCTCTTCCAGTGACCCGGCCAGCTCTGTCAGCGTTTTATTTCGCTCCGCCATCGCATTCATTATCGAAGCCTGACGCGTCTGAACCGAAGCGACAACATCCTGATAATCCGCGGCCACCTTCGGCGGCGGATGAATTCCCTGCAATCCGCACAGAACGATTTCCACGCCCAGCCCGGCCTCATCCGCGGCCTGCTGAATACGCTGCTGAAGCACACGGGAACCCTCCAGACGCCCCCGGCCCAGCAGACTTGATTCGATGAACTCTTTCTCCGTCTCAATCGTCGCACTGGCGCCAAATCGTGTCAGTTCACGATAACAAACAGCTTCGAGTGTTTGTTTCGGGTCGCTATGATTATACAAATACGCCGAGACGTCTTTAATGCGATACAGCACCGGAATATTGGCGCGAATGATGCTCACCGGCACCGTATCCTCTTTGCCCTCGGAAGATTGCCCCGCCGAGGCCACAAGCAGATTATATTCTTCCTTATAATGCTCCTTGCCCCACAACAGGTTGTTGTCTTTTTTATCGTCCCCTTCAATAAACCCGACATTAATGTTCTGAATCAGGTCGGCCGGGTACAAATAAACTTTATCAAAGGGCCATGGCCACTTGAAAGTCAGCCCGGACCCTACCTGCCGTCCGCCATATTGGGGGTTCGGATTGCCAAGATGCTCGATGACGCCCATTTGACCCGGACCCACAATTACTATCCCGGTCATCAGATACAGCATCGCCGCGGTGAACAGCGCCAGCGGCAGAATCGCTTTTCCCAGCAGTTTATAAAACCATGTCTGCGAAACCTGAAAACCAAACTGATAATCTATCGCCCCGGCAATAGTATGAAACAGCCCCCCAGGCTCATTGATCAATCCCAGCAGCCGGCTGTCAAAAGCGCTTTGGCTGTACTGCCCCGCCAAACGGGGACGATAAATATCAAAAACGCTGTTTAAAAGAATTTCACAACCCAACACAACCAGCAGCCACGGAATACCATATTCCAGAATCTGCAGGCCGATAGGGTATTTGAATTGAGCAAAAGCAAGCGACACCGTTACAAAAAAGCCCAGAATCGCCGTTGTCAGAAAATAGCTCCCGCCTGCCCGCAGCGGCCGCCACGCCGATTCGCAGCTCATTCCTGTAGCGTATCGGCTAAGGAGAAAGCTGACGAATGAAATCAAGACCACCAGAACCGCGCATAAAAGCGGATTTTGTGGCTTCCAGTCCTGAGCCCCGGCCGATGCCCGGTACAACAGAAGCCCAAGGGCGATTTCCACCACTGCAATGAGTATGCCCAAAGAGGGAAGTATCCACTTCTCAAAAAAAGCCAGACGCTTATGCGCCTGTTCAAACAATGTCGTCCGCCCGCCCCCGCCCGAAAATATCGTCTCCTGCTCAAGCGACTTCGACATCCGGGCCTTATCCAGATTCTCCTGCTCGGCCGCCGACTGGTGATAAAATTGAACCACCAGCACGCCCCATACCAGCGCCCCGCATAGAATCTGCCAGCTCAATATATACACCGCAAGGATTTGCCAGTACGCGCTCAGCAGCAGCGTCGCAATAAAAAACACAACCGACAAACACAACGCCAGCAGCGCTGTATGCTGAGCCTTCTTTGATGAGATTGTCATAACCGCGTTTCCCGTCTTCTGGAAAATTCACAGAACTTTCTATTGCCAAAAGGGTAAAACTATAATAACTTTAGTAGAGAATTACAATATCAACTTGTTAATCCGGCATAAAAATATAACAGGATTGTGTAGATAGGTTAAGTACTTTTTTCCAAAAATTTATGTTTTCCGCATTATACAGCATTGCCAAGAATACGTTCGTCGAAACCCTGCGACAGCCGGTTTACGCCGTCATTATCGTCTCAGCCCTCCTGCTTTTCATCCTGGCTCCCAGCATCAGCATGTACACCCTTGACGAAGACGTCAAGCTGCTGCGGGAGTTGGGGTTATCTACGCTGTTCCTGGCGGGTTTGTTCATTGCCGTTTTTAGTGCTACCGGGGCCGTCACCGAAGAAATCGAAAGCAAGACCATCACCACCGTCCTGTCCAAGCCCGTCGCAAGGCCGGTCTTTATCATCGGTAAATTCCTCGGCGTCGCCGCCGCCGTCGCCCTGGCCCACTATCTGGGAACCCTCGCTTACCTCCTGGCCGCACGCTTCGGCGTCCTCGAACGCGCCTCAGACGAGCCGGACATGCCTGTCATCATAGCCGCAGTGGTTATCTTGTTGCTTTCACTGCTCATAAGTGCATATCTGAACTACAATTACGACTGGAACCTCTCGGCCACGGCCATCGTTATCACCACTATCCTCGCCAGCTTTGCCGTCGTCCTTTTAAGCTTTGTGAATAAGGAATGGCAGGTTGGCCCGTTTGCGGGACAATTTAACCCCTTCGATATCTCTGCCAGCCTCCTCCTGCTGTTTGGAATCCTCATTTTGGTCGCGCTGGCGGTGCTTCTCTCGACTCGGATGAACGTCATTTTGACTTTGACCTGCTGCGTCGCGGTATTTTTATTGGGACTCATCAGCGACTGGCTGTACGGCCAATTCGCCGCCCGGTTCCTCTGGGCAAAAATGGCCGCAAATCTCCTGCCCAATATGCAGGTCTTCTGGGTCAGCGACGCCATCTATGAGACCGGCAAAGTCCCCGTTGCCTACCTTTGGAAGGGTCTCTGCTATTCCGCCTCCTATACAACGGCTATTCTTGCCCTTGCCGTCGCATTCTTCCAGCGCCGCCAGGTCGGATAACACCATCCAAATAAAAACAGAAGCGCGGCGGCGCAAGCCGCCCGATAGAATTAAAATGTAGCACAGCCTCCCCCGGCTGTGTCTCTGTCATTCCCGCGTAGGCGGGAATCCAGTTTTATTTATTTCTCAATTCGTAATTCTCAATTCCATCAGTCGCAGACTAATGGCCTTTACAGGGTTTGAAAAACGGCAAATTCCTCGACGTGACTTATATCGCTCATGTCCCACAGACTGCCAGGATTTTCTATTGCTGTCATACCATGTATCTCCTCGTTGTGGGCAACTTTACTGATTATTACAGGTATGACACCTCATTGAACTGAACATAAAAACTTATAAATAAGGAGTTTGTGAGTTTTTCAAAAAATAATAAAACGAATTTTGGACTTGAAAATCGAAGTTATTTTCGCTACAATAGTGCTTGAATAGTGAGGCTTTCCGAAAGGTTGGCGTCAGAGCGGTTCTGCCGCGTTTCGGAGGGTTTTGCAAGTGGCTTCATTGGAAATGCTGGATAATAGACTTCGGGGTTTTGGAAATATTTAAACTATCGGACCCCAGCAGAGGTCTTCTGGAGCAAACCCAAGCGTTGAGTTTCAAATTCAGAATTGCGTATTGCATTAAAAACGCTCGGAAGACCGAGAAAAAAAGAGAAAGGACGAGCGGCGTGAGGACATTTCATATACTAAAACTATTCTGTGTGATGGCAGGATCGGTTTTCTTTGGCAGTGTCACAGCGGCAACGATTCAGGATTTTCAGGGCGGGGCAGGGCAGACTTCCTATACGCTGACCCAATACGGAGCCGCGCCCTCGGCCAGTATCGTCAGTGATTCGCTTCGGATGCTCAGTACCAGCAGCCAGAACAATGTCATCGCCTTCAATCAAACTGACACAGGGCTTTATCGGCGTGTCGTGGCCGAGTGGGATTTCAGCATCGTTTCAGGAGCGGACGGTTTTGGCTTTGCACTGCTGAATGACACAACTTACGGCACCACCGGCGCCGGCCCGGTCATTGGCGAGGAACCGTCGCTGACCGGTTCGTTTGCCGCAGGCTTCGATATTTACTGCCCCGATGATTACCAGAAGTTGGGTTCCCATGAAATATCGCTTCACTTTGACGGCGTGGAACGTGCCAACAAATGGAGCAGTTTTATACCGTTCCTGACTGGAAAAGTCTGGTAAAATTATTGAAATAGGCGAGAATGTCCGATAATAAAGACATGAAGGGATTTGAGTTAAGCAAAGCGGAAGTTGTTCGACTGAAGGATATGCACAAGA
>VGXU01000016.1 GCA_016873215.1 Planctomycetota bacterium | reverse complement strand
AAAAGCAGCCGGGAGGACTGGGGCAGGCCAGCGGAGGCAGCCGGCAATTGGCCCCGGTTCTGGCCCGCGCTGCCGTCGCCGCCGGCGCAAACGCCCTCTTTATGGAGGTCCATCCCGACCCGGAAAAGGCCCTCTGCGATGCGGCATCGATGATGGAATTAGACAAAGTCGAATCGCTCCTGAAGACCTGCAAAACAATTTTCAAAACAATACGACAGTGAAATTCCGAAGCATGAAATACGAAATACGAAACAAATTCAAAATAATAAACGTGTCACTTTGTCATTCCCGCGAAGGCGGGAATCCAGTTTGTTTCGCGTTCCGATATTCGTATTTCGAATTTAAACAAACAAAGACACACTTTTATGAATAAAGAAAAGTATTTATTTGGGCCGGTGCCATCGCGCCGGCTGGGATTGAGCCTGGGGGTCGATATCGTCCCCCTGAAGACCTGCACACAAAATTGTCTATACTGTCAATTGGGACTGGACGCAACACAGACACTCGAGCGAAAAATATACGCCCCCATTAACGATGTCCTTGTGGAGATTCGCAGCCGGATACAGGCCGGCCTCAAAGCCGATCACATCACCATCAGCGGCTCCGGCGAACCGACACTGCACCGGGAACTGGGCCGATTGATTGACGAAATCCATCGTCTGACCTCTATTCCAGTGGCGGTGATCACCAACGGCTCTTTATTATGGCGTCAGGACGTCCGGGCCGACTGTGCCAGGGCGGATGTGGTGCTGCCGTCGCTGGATGCCGGGGATGAACAAACCTTCAGAACACTGAATCAGCCGCATAAAGATATTGACTTCGCCAAATTTGTCGAAGGTTTATGTCAATTTCGTATGCAATACCCCGGCCCCATCTGGCTGGAGGTGTTTTTATGCCAGGACATCAATATAGACAGCAAATCTATTGAAAATATTAAAAAATGTATCGACCGCATTAAACCGAATAAAGTCCAGCTCAACACGGCCGTCCGCCCTACCGCACATGCTCATATCCGGGCCGTCGAACCGGGCTTGATGGCCGACATTGCCAGGCAACTCGGACACGGAGCCGAGGTCATCGCCGATTTCCCGGCCGAAAAAACAGGGCTGGGCGGCGGGGACGCGTTATCTATACTGGAAATGCTGCGCCGCCGACCATGCAGCGTCGAGGATTTGCGTTCCGGACTTGGCATGAGACGTGAAATCGTCCAAAAAATCGTCACGCACCTGGTCCATACCGGACAAATCATGCCCGAGAACCGCGGCGAAAAAACGTATTACAAACCGACGCCATAGTGTCCCCTGACAAAAATTTTAAGCCCCTTCCCCAAAAGAGCTTCATACTGAATCAACAATTCTTATAGGACGGCCGTATCCGTAAAACTTCGGAGACAAAAATGGGGAAAATTTAATTTAAGAACATTTGATTATCGGTCGATAAAAGAAGAAGCCGTCGGGGCGAGTTCGAAAAAATGAGAGAATTTTCGCAAAAAGGACTTATAGGAATCGTCGTTCGGCCCGATAAAAAATATAAGGAGAATTTCCGGAATCAGAAAATAAGGCGCTTATGGAATCGTCTCAAAAACAATTAGTTCTCAACAAAGGAAACCAGCAGTACATCTTTCGCTATGCTGGCGGAAATGAAGCGTATCTTCTGGATGCGCTGGTGGCTGCGGCGACGGACGAAAAGACGGATTTTGACTGGTTTGATGCGGCGGTGCTGAGTTTTAAACTCACCCGGAGTCTGATGGGACAGGCGGATGAATTGCTGTATCGCGACCTGCCCGACCCGCTGCAAACGCTGCCATAAACGATAAATTCAGACCGAAAGGTTACTCAACCCACTCTCCAATGTTGAAAATATACAGGGAAAAATTATGAAAAACTCAAATGCGATTCAGGAATTTATCAGCTATCTGAAGTTTGAAAAGCACTTCTCGGACTACACCGCCCGCTGCTATGGAACGGACCTGGAGCAATATGTGAGCTACCTGACCGGTTCCGCGGGGCATACCGAAGACTCCGGCGGCCATACGGAAAACTGGGGCGGCTCGAACGCCGCGGCCGTGCAGACTGAACAAAAGGTCGATCAGCTTCTGCTGGCGGCGGATGTCAATACTATTCGGGCGCACATGGCGCAACTGAACGAACATCACTACTCCAAATCCACTCTGGCTCGAAAACTGGCGACGCTGCGAAGTTTCTACAAATTCTTAGTCAAACGCCATTACCTCAATAACAACCCCGTCAGTACGATCAAGACACCCAAACAGGAAAAGAAGCTGCCGAAGTTTCTCGAATACGAACAAATTCAGAAACTGCTGGATACCCCCCCGGCCGACTCATGGCTGGGAGCACGCGACCGGGCGATGATGGAAACCATGTACAGCACCGGCGTCCGCGTCAGCGAACTGGTCGGACTGAACCTTGACGATGTGGACTTCCTCAGCGAAGTCATTCATGTCCGCGGCAAGGGCAAAAAAGAACGCATTTGCCCCATCGGCTCGCGGGCCTTACAGGCGATTCAGAATTACCTCGAATTTCGCAATCGACGGATGGAAAGCGACCCGAACTTTGACAGCCGGGTGCTGTTCGCCAACAAGCACGGCAAACGCCTCAGCACCCGCAGCGTCCGCCGAAAAATGGACAAATACCTGATTGAAGCCGGCCTCGACCCGGATATCAGCCCGCACACCCTCCGGCACAGCTTCGCCACCCACATGCTCAACAATGGAGCCGACCTGCGGAGCGTCCAGGAACTGCTGGGACATCAATCGCTGTCAACGACGCAGATTTACACCCATATCACCACCGCCCGGATGAAAGATCAGTATCACGACGCTCATCCACGCGAAAAAGAGCCTATCAAGGGATAAAAACGGTAAGAAATTTAATCCCTCTAAAAAGCCCATCGCAAAAACGATGGGCTTTATTTATCCTTAACCAAAAAATTGTCCCCCGGATATGTTTAGAAGTCATGCCTCCCCTTTTCCTTCCTAAATTGACGGTCTCAGTATTGAAAATCTGGATTTAGGGACATATCCTAATAAAATTCTCATCAAATTCTCATCTTGAGTCCGGTAGCATTGACCCGTGATATTCGCTCGAAATTAGTATAAAATTCTTATACAGAAGTGGAAATAATATACTGTCGAGTAATAGTTCTTTTGTCCGGCGGTATTTGTTTTCCCGGCGGATATCCCTTTGAAAAAACACACAGGCCGGATGAGATATAACTTGCGGCTCAATGGCTGTACTGGAAAGGAAAAATAAAATGACGAAAGAAAAGCGGGATGATGTTTCCGGATTCCGGCACGCGGGGAATCTGTTTAACGGCCGTTCTCAGGTGGGGGCCGGAGTGTATGATGGATTGTCCGCTTTAACTGCCGCTAAATGGAACTTCGATTTTTTGTGGGTAAGCAGCTTTTGCTGTTCCGCTGCGGTGGGGCTGCCCGATGTGGGCATTATTGGCATCGAAGAGATGCTGTCCACCGTACGCACGATACACAAGTGTACGTCACTGCCGATTGTGGTTGACCTGGATTCAGGATATGGAGATGCAATTAAGGTCTATTCTGTCGTAGAGGCGATGGCGGAGGCCGGGGCGGCGGCGCTATGTATTGAAGATAATCCCCTGTCCAAACGATGCAGTCTATATGGCGGGTATGACCGAACGCTGGTTTCCATTAAGGAGCACGTCACACGAATACGCGCGGCGCTGGAGGCCGTCCGAAACAACGGCAGTAACTGCAAAATTATTGCCCGCACCGAAGCGTTGGTCGCCGGTATGGGTGTGGAGGAAGCGCTACGTCGCGCCGAAGCCTATGCGGATGCCGGAGCTGACGCCATCTTTATTCAGTCTCTGGACGCAACCGGCGAGGAAGCACTCGCCTTTGGAAAACGGTGGAAATGCCGTACGCCGATTTTTATTGCCCCCACACGCATGCCCGACATAAATAAGAAACAGTTTTTTGAAGCCGGTATCTCTCACTTTATTTTTGCCAATCACGGATTGCGCGCGGCCTATGCGGCTATGGACCGTGTATTTGGCATCCTGTCAAAAGCCGCATCCAGCGGGGTAATCGAAAAAGACATCGCCAAAGTCACGGATGTGAGCACCCTGGTGGGAGCACAGAGGATTCAGGACCTTGAAGCCCTGCTGGGTATAGGCAATAAAAGCGGGATACCGCATCTTGTCGAAACTTCATGCCTTGCGCAGCATGAAAACCAATCCCCTGTCACGCTGAAAAAAGGAAAGCATGTTAGCTGAACGAATGAAATGCCTTTCTGGTTCCCGGACTTCGGGCATGCGCAACCGCGCCCGCAAACTGTGTTCCGAGGGAGTACACGTCGTTAATTTTGCCGCCGGGGAACTGGATCAGGATACAAGTCCGAGCATCAAAGAAGCCGCTCGAGAAGCAATTGACACCGGACGTACACAATATACCGATACATTGGGCATTCGTGAATTGCGCGAGCGACTGGCTCAGAAAGTCTCGCAAAAGACGGGTGCCGCATACACGGACGATGAAGTCGGTTTTACCGCAGGAGCCAAACAGGCATTGTTCAACTCCGTATTTGCTGTATTTGGGCATGAGGATGAGGTCATCATTCCGGCCCCGTACTGGGTGACGTTCCCCGAACAAGTCCGTCTGGCCGGGGCAACGCCGGTCTTCCTGCAGACCGCACATAATGATTTCCAAATTGATGTGGATGAGCTTGCGCGGAGTATCACGCCACGCACACGGGGAATCCTTCTTAACACACCTCATAATCCGACGGGCATTGTGTATAACGCCGGCGTGCTGGAAGGTATCGCTCGCCTGGCTCTGCAGCTCAATCTGATTTGTATTTTTGATGAATGCTACGATGCATTGGTTTATGCACCTGCGGTCCACCACAACATTGTGAAGCTCGTTCCTGAAATGAAAGCTCGGACTATTCTCATCGGTTCCTTTTCAAAAACATATTGCATCGCCGGCTGGAGAGCCGGGCATATCGCCGCACCGCAGGCAATCATCAAAGCCGTGGCCAATCTTCAAAGTCATATCGCGTCAAATACCTGCAACCTCGTGCAATATGCTGCGCTGGCCGCATTGGAACCGGCCAACGACGCTTTTGTCGCGGAAAACCGCAGGCAGTTAAACGCCCATCGCGCCGCCGCACTGCAACAAATTGAGAAAATCCCCCATCTTTCATGTGTGGCTCCCGCCGGGGCGTTTTACCTCTTTCCTGATGTCAGCGGCCTGCTGAACAAATCGTTCAAGGGTCAGCGTGTGGAAAATGTGGATCAACTGGCGGAAATGCTGCTGGAATATGCGCATATTGCCGTCGTTTCAGGGGCGGCTTTCGGCTCCGACCGCCATATCCGTATTTCATACGCCATTCCGAACGAAGAGATCGCGGCCGGCTTGACACGTCTGGAACAATTTGTTAAGTTGCTGGCATGAGCGTACCTCCAGAGATTGAAAGAAACACGAAAATACAGCAGGGAATCGTTTTGTTGATGGGTATGGTTCGTCGCGGAGAATTTGAGAGCCTGCAATCACGAAACCTGCCTTTAGGTGTCCTCGTTGACACAAACAGCAGGCACCGGCTGGGTGACGTGTCCCGCTTCGTTATGATCGAACGTTTCGATTTCTCCCGGCCTCTGTCCGAACTGATTGAAACCGTAAGCAATATCCGAGCACGTATGGGAATTGCGTGTTTGTTTAACGTGGGCGAATTTTACGTGGCGCAGACCGCCGACATCGCGGCAGCCCTCGGCATTCCCTGTATTTCTTCTGCATCCGCACGCCTGTGCCTTGATAAGAGCGTTATGCGCCGGCGTTTTCAGGAACGGATTGGACCCGGTGCCACCGCCCGCTTCTATATCATACAATCTGAATCCGACCTCATCGAATCCGCCGATCGCATGGGATACCCTGTTTTCCTGCAACCCTCCAATGTAGCCGCCAGTATGTGGTCCACACGCAACGCCAACGCGGAAACATTGCTGTGCAATTACCGCATAATGTTAAACGAGGTACCCCAATATTATGAGAAGCTCGGCAAAAAAGGTACAGCCCTGACGGTTGTTATGGCGGAATATATGGAAGGAAGCAACACCTCCATCGACTGCCTGGCCGATCATACAGGCCGGGTATATACAACGCCGGTCGTTGACGTACTGACGGGACGGGACGTCGGGGTGGATGACTTTCATCATTTTGCTCGTTTGGTTCCTTCACGTCTCAGTTTACCGAAACAGGAAGAATTGAAGCGGCTTGCTATAGCAGGTGTGCAATCGCTCGATATGACAACCTGTGCCGCCCATGTCGAATTTATTGGTTCACGATTAGGAGAGATCGCCGGACGGCCCGGCGGCAACCGACCTCGCATTCTGGAGATGGCTTACGGCATGGATGAGATTTATGGCTATTATCAAATTCTGTGCGGCCAAAGCCCCCAATTGTATCAGACCCGCAAACTTGCAGCGGCTATCATCACGCCGTTTGCACACAGAAATGGTACGTTGCGTACTATTCGACATCTCGACCTGCTCGCAAAACTGCCCACGTATCTCTACCATGAAGTACGGATTCAAGCCGGCCAGTCCGTTGGTCTTTCCAGAAGCGGTTATCGGGCTCCTCTATATATCGAATTGCTGTCCGAAGATGCCGACGTTGTCCGCCGCGACGTGGACCAGATCGCTTCATGGACGGACCTCTATGAGGTGGAATAAGAGGATGACACACCAACGCTCAGAATCAACGATAGCGATCTGGCTGGTATGCTTTGGGATCAGTTTTCTGTTCCTCGCCCGAGGCGCATTCCAGCCGTATATTTTCCCGCTGTTTGAAAATCTGGAAGGACTGTCGTATACTCGGATTGCACTCCTCTTAAACGGGTATGTTCTGGCACAATCCTTATGTGCGCCGATTGCAGGCTGGTACACAGACCGGACGTCCGTCCGTACAGCGCTGGCCACGAGCATTCTCTTTGGGCTGTCCGCGTTTCTTGTCATTCTGACCCGGCCGGGGTTTTTGATCTCCGCCATGGCCGTCTTTGTCGCGGGCCTCGCTTTTGTTCTGGGAAAAATCTCGCTCAATACAATCTTGGTGCTTCATTCCAGCCATGAGATACTTCGCCGCTCCGTGGCGAAACGGGCAACCCTGCTTAATCTGGGTTCGTTCTTCGGCAACAGTATTGCATACCAAATGACAACCCGTGTGGGGTATAGCGCTCATACCCTGCTGCTCGGCCTTTTATATCTGCCCCTGGCTATCGGGCTGGTCGCTCCGAAAGTTCCTTCCGTATCCGCACCCCAAAAGACATGGGGCATCGAAAATCTCAGGACGCTGTACAACAACAAGGGATTTATGGCCGACTGCCTGCGGCGATTCGCAATGGTGCTTCCTTACGGCTGTTGGGGCACAATCATTCCCAAGTACGTCATCGACCAATACCATTCGAACAGACCCGTATGGATCGTTTCTCTGACCAGCCTGTGTACAACGATTATCGGCGCACATTTTCTGGCCGTCTATATGTCCGCCAAATTATACCGTCGAGGTTTCAAATGGGAATGGTGGTCGATGACTTCCGTATGTCTTTACTGTACAGGCCTGATACTGTTGATGTTCGCGGGCCATCCCGTGATGCTGCCCTTCGCGATTGTCATCTTTATCTGCGGGGAAGTCCTGATGACACCCTGCTTTGACGAAACGGCAAAAAAACATAGTGGAGAGGCGGCAATGGGCACCTGTATGGGACTTCTGCACCTTGTTGATAGCCTGGGACGAATGTTCGGAGCAGCTTTCGCTCTGGCGGTGTACGGATGGATGGTCAATTCGCCCTATCATAGATTTTATTGGCCCGCCGTGGTCAGCGTATTTCTATGTTCTTCTATCGTGCTGCACATCATAGCCTGCGCCATAGCACGAAATGGAAACCAGGCCGGCAGTCAGCCTGTCTGTGCCGGAACACGCGCAGCGATTGTTTTCCCCGAATTGGAGGATTAATAAATGGCTCTATGCCAAAAAATACTGTGGCTTGGATTTTTTATATTGGCCGTATATGGGTGCGTGCGCTCAGGAGCCAGGACTAAAACAAGTCCTCTCTCTCCTCCCGGAAAATATTCAAGCAATTCTGTGGAGTGTCACAATGGCGTCGTGGTGTCGGTCTCCGGCCCCGCGTCGGAGGCGGGACTGTCTATCCTCAAACAAGGCGGCAACGCCGTGGATGCCGCTGTTGCCACGGCCTTCGCGCTGGTGGCATCCTATCCTCCCGCGGGCAATCTGGGCGGCGGCGGTTTTATGCTTGTCCATCCCGCCTTCGGCAAAGGAGACCCGGCCGTCTTCGATTATCGAGAGACTGCCCCGGCCGCGGCATTTCCAACTATGTTCACCAAAGAGGATTCGCAGTATATGCACAAGGCCGTCGCCGTTCCCGGAACGGTTCGCGGTCTGGCGATGGCGCATCAGCGATTCGGTACGCTGCCCTGGTCGCAGTTGCTTCAACCTGCCATAGTGCTGGCTCAGAATGGGTTCGTCGTTGACCACAACCTCGCGGATCTTCTCAATACCTACTTAAACGATCCAAACACAGTCGGTCACGACGAGTTTAAACGTGTCTTTGGTAAACCGGGCGGCGGAGCATGGACCGCGGGGGACATCCTTATCCAACCCGACCTGGCAAGTACCCTCCAAAAACTGGCCGATTTAGGTCCGGACTCCTTCTACAAAGGCACCATCGCCGATGAAATCATTGCCGAAATGACCCGTGGTAAAGGTCTCATTACAGCCGAAGATATGGCTGGCTATCAGGCCATCGAACGCAAGCCCTTGCATACTCGCTATCGGGACAAATATGATGTTTATGTTCCGCCTCCGCCGAGTTCCGGAGGTGTTTGCCTGCTGGAAGAGCTGAATATGCTGGATAATTTTAATTTGAAAGCCTGGGGCCGCTGGTCGCCAACGACTCTGCACGTGATGGCGGAGGCAATGCGCCGCGCCAACTATGACCGCGCCCGCTATATCGGAGACCCGGCCTTTGTCCAGATTCCCAGCAATCTCACAGCTCCCGAGTACGGCCGCCGGCTCGCAGAAACCATTGATTTACACAGAGCAACCCGCAGCAAGGAGTTGTCCGCCGATATCCCATTTTCTCGAGAAGGACAAGACACGACCCACTTTTCTATCATCGACCGCAACGGCATGGCGGTTGCCAATACGTACACGCTGGAGCGTCTCTGGGGTTCGCGCATTGTTGTCAAAAACATGGGCTTTTTGCTCAACAATAACATGTTCGGCTTCAACTTGTTTCCGGGCCTCACTGACACAAAAGGGAGAATCGGGACCGTGCCCAATACCATTGCTCCCGGCAAGCGCCCAATCAGCTCACAAACGCCCACCATCGTGGCCGAAAATGGAAGGGTTAAGTTGATTACCGGCACTCCCGGCAGTCAGGGCATTCCGGGCACCCTCTTGTCCATCATGGTCAGTGTGTTCGATTTTGAAATGCCGATTCAACCAGCCGTGGAAATGCCGCGGCTGTCGCATCAGTGGTTCCCTGACCAGATTATTTTCGAAGCGCCGGAACGTTTTCCTGAGGTAATGAAGTCCTTAAAAGAGTTAGGCCACACCGTTGTTCGCACCGGACCTCGGCCTCAGGGCGATGCCCATACCATTTGGGTCATAGCGCCCAATAACTATGTCGGCGTGGCGGATTGTCGCCGCAGCGACCGTTCGGCGGCTTCAGGATATTGACCCTTAAACATCAGAAAAAATAAAGGAGGCAAAGGGATTGTTGAGAAAGTCCTTTGATTAAGTGACTCTTTTTACGCTCTTTTTTGCAGGGTTGTCACACGGAGGAAGAATTTTTCCATGTTGATTTTGATGTCGCCTTTGCCGGTTTTGGCCTGGTAATCCATTTCGCCCAGTTCGCCCAAAAGCCGGCCCAGCACCTTTAGACTGTACCGGCCAAGCTGTTGGATAACTCTTTCCTGTATTTTTGATTTCTTCCCAAGACCAACCTTTTCGAGAGCAGTTTGTTGAGACTCGCCCTTTTCCACCATCGCCTTGACGCGGAACAGCCTTCGGAAATGATACCCCATCGCACCGATGACGGTGAATTCGGTATCCCGGTCGGCTGCAAACATCCGCCGGAGACGGTCGAACGCCTGCCGCTGATTGGGGCC
The DNA here is from genome assembly GCA_016873215.1 of Planctomycetota bacterium. Lineage (GTDB taxonomy): Bacteria > Planctomycetota > Phycisphaerae > Sedimentisphaerales > Anaerohalosphaeraceae > Anaeroglomus. The sequence goes on along the minus strand of VGXU01000016.1, from coordinate 37,320 downwards.
GGTAAGGCTGTCAATCACTTCAAATGCGTCAAAGACGCGGTTGTTGCCGATGAGTTCCTCGACATCCGCAGCGGAGATGGTTTTGGCTGATTGCTTAAACAGGATAATCTTATCTAATTCAGCCGCGATGCGCCCCGGCTCATTGCCGACCAGTTCGACCAGCAAATTCGCCGCGGCATAGTCCAGACGAACGCCTTTGCTCTGGGCGTAATCAGCGACAAAACGTCCCATATCCCACGGCTTGATTTCGCCCTTTTCGATTAACTCGGCACTTCCCCCGGCGGCGACTTTTTTGGCCAGCTTCTTGCGTTTGTCCCAGGATTCGACCGTCAGAATCAGGACCCCCGTCGGGCTGGGGCTGTCAATGTATTTTTCGAGCAGTTCGCCGTAGGCCTCCGCAAACGGCTCGGCGTCCTTCATCAGCACCACGCGCCGCTCGGCCAGAAACGGCAGCGTCCGCAGCTCATCCAGCACCTCCGCCCCGCTGACTTTGTCGGCCTCGGGCTGATACAGAGCCATATCACGCTGTTCGGGCGACAAAAGCTGATTGAGAAGCTTATCGGTCTCCTGACGAACCAGCCACGCATCCGGCCCGAAGATAACGTAGAGAGCCTTAAACGCGGACGAGGGATTCTTCTGTTTCGATATTTTCTTTACAGTAGTCATATAAATTTTCGATTTATGATGGATGATTGCAAAGTATCGATGCAATTTCAATCGAAAATCGTCAATCGTCAATCATCAATTGTTTTCTCGTCTTCTTCGACGATGAGGCGTTCGGCGGCGACGAGTTTATCGCCTTCATCGAGACGAATCATCCGCACCCCGGCGGTATTGCGGCCGATGGCGCGAACCTGCTCAAGGCCCGTGCGAATGATGATGCCGCCGGCGGTGATAAGCATCAATTCATCATCGTCATGCACGGTCTTGATAGCAACCACTTTGCCGTTGCGGTCGGTGGTTTTGATATTGATCAGGCCCAGGCCGCCGCGGTTCTGCGGGCGATAATCGTCCAGGTCGGTGCGTTTGCCGTAGCCGTTTTCACAGACGGTCAGCAGGGACGCGCCTTTTTCAGCAATCACCATCGCCACGACTTCGTCGGCCTCGCGGAGTTTGATGCCGATGACGCCGATGCTGGCCCGACCCATCGAACGCGCCTGCGATTCGTGGAAACGAATCGCCATCCCCTCGGCGGTGCCGAGAATGACTTCGTCTTCGCCGCTGGTGATGGCGGCACCGATGAGACTGTCGCCTTCTTCCAGCTTGATAGCTATCAGGCCGTTGCTGCGCGGATTGCCATAGGCCGAAAGCACGGTCTTTTTGACGTTGCCCTTCCGCGTGGCCATAATCAACTGCCGCTTGTCATCAAACTCGCGTACAGCCAGGATCGACGTGAGTTTTTCTTCCGCCGACAGGTGCAGCAGGTTGACAATATTGCGTCCCTTGCTTTGCCGGGATAATTCGGGAACACTATAGACCTTCAGCCAGTAGCATATCCCCTTGTCGGTAAAGACCAGCAGGTAGTCATGTGTCGATGCGGTGAACAGATGTTCGAGGAAATCACCTTCCTTGGTATCCGAACCGATAACGCCTCGTCCGCCGCGACCCTGCTTGCGATAGGTGTCGATGGACGAACGCTTGATATAGCCGGCGTGCGAAATGGTCACAATCACCTCTTCGTCGGCTACCAGCGACTCCATATCAAAGTTTTCCGCCTCTTCATCGGCGATTTCTGTCCGGCGTTTGTCGGCGTATTTTTTGCGAATCTCTTCGAGGTCGGCCTTGATCACATCCAACTGCATTTGCCGGCTGGCCAAAAGGGCCTCGTGCTCGGCAATCTGTTTGGCCAACTCGGCGTATTCTTTGGCTAATTTTTCGATTTCCAGTCCCGTCAGCCGCTGCAATTGCATCGTCAGAATCGCATCAGCCTGCGGGGCGGTTAAAAACTGGTCGGATTTACTTTTTTCAGCGATGAATGATTCGGGCAATATCTTTTTCAGTGTCGCCGATTCCGTCAGACGCAGCGGCTTTTTCATCAGCCGGTCTTTGGCTGTCGGCGCGTCGGGCGAGGATTTAATCAATTTAATGATTTCGTCAATATCGCTGACGGCCAGAATCAGTCCTTCCAGAATATGCGCACGCTGGCGGAATTTTTTGAGTTGATGCCGCGTCCGACGCTGAATGACTATAATACGATGGTCAATATAATATTGCAGCATCTGCCGGATATTGAGCGTTTCGGGACGGTTATTGACCAGCGCGACATTCTGCGCGGCAAACGTCGTCTGCAACGGCGTAAAGCGATACAGTTTATTCAGCACGACCTGGCTGTCGGCGTCTTTTTTCAATTCGATGACGATCCGCATCCCCTGCCGGTCGGACTCATCACGAACGTCGGAAATTTCGTCAATCTGGTCTTCATGGACGCAATCGGCGATCTTGGAAACAATCGCGGACTTGACGGTCATGTACGGGATTTCAGTGATGATGATGCTGGATTTGCCTTTTTTGTTCGTTTCGATATGGGCCTTGCAGCGGACTTTGAGATGTCCTCTGCCGTTGACATAAATGTCGATAATGCCTTTTCGGCCGCAGATAATGCCGCCGGTGGGGAAATCCGGGCCGGACAGTTTTTCGAGGATGTCCTTGAAGCCGCAGTCAGGGTCGTTAATCTTCAGCAGCAAGGCGTCGCAGACTTCGCCGACATTATGCGGCGGAAGATTCGTCGCCATTCCGACGGCGATACCGCTGCCGCCGTTGACCAGCAGATTCGGAAATTTGCCCGGCAGAACCGTCGGCTCGGTGCGGGTCTCATCATAGTTGGGAACAAAATCGACCGTGTCGAGTTTCAGGTCTTCGAGCATATCCACCGCCGCGGCGGTCATCCGCGCCTCGGTATAGCGCATCGCCGCAGGCGGGTCGTTGTCGATACTGCCGAAGTTACCCTGCGGGTCAATCAGCATCGCACGCATATTCCAGTCCTGGCCCAGCCGGACCAGTGTCCCATACGTCGCCTGGTCGCCGTGGGGATGGTAATTACCGCCGGTGTCGCCGACGATTTTGGCGCATTTTCTGTGCTTGGAACGCGGCCCCAGATTCAGGTCATTCATCGCCACCAGGATACGCCGCTGAGAGGGTTTGAGTCCGTCCCGAACGTCCGGCAGTGCGCGCGAAACCAGCACGCTCATTGCATAATTCAGATACGACGTTTTCAGTTCATCGACAATTTGTATCGGTTCGACGCGTTCGGGAGTTTGCCGCTGTTCGAGTTCGTCCATAACTTCCTTTGCCAAAACATCTTAGAGAAATCCATTTCGGGCTGCCCAAATGGTTTCAAAGACCTGTCCTATAGATTTCTAAGTGTACTTCCAATCAGCCAAATTGTCAAACGCTTTTACCCCTCAAAAAACAGCCCTCAGACAAAAAAATCCCGCCGTTCCAAGCCTTCCGGCTTAGCCGGAACTCGCATATTCCGTCCGCAAAATTCGTAAGACGATATCGCATTTTTTTATAACTCAGATGATGATTACTTGAACCGTGAATGGAAATGATAACTGCTGAAAATGCCCGAAGCAATCTGCGGAAAATGATTATCCGCGTGAGAAACCGCCTGTGTGTCCTTACTCTGCCTCCGCCGATTTAGTTTGTTTGTGCTTTTTAGCCGGGGCAATCGCCAGGTTAACCAGTACGCCAAAAACAATCATCACCGCGGCAATGCCCTCGAACAGGATGGGATTTTCTAATACGATATCCGCCGGCAGTGAACCTTTGTACAGCAGCATAAAAAACATTCCGACGGAAACAAACACCATTCCGATAATGGAACAAGTCAATGCGCAAAGACCTCTGGGAAATGCAATGCCTACGCCTATAATCACCAGCGCCGCGACTGCCGCCGCCGCCCAACTCGTCTTGCCAAGCGACTTAATGGCTTCATACACCTTTTGTCCGGCCCATTGGGCATACTCTTCCAGCACGGTCAGACTTTGCGATACATTCTGCTCCGCCTGCGGCGATGGAGAAATATTCATTACGGGCGGGTTTTGCCAAGTCTGCGGATTAGTCAAAGTCGGCCATGCCAGAAGCAGACAGACGACCAGCGACATCAACATCGCCAACAGCAGAATGACGGTTGTCTTTTCGAATAATATCGCCAACAAACCCGCCAGCACGGCACCGCCGATCAAAAAATAAAGCTGGCGGTCGGTAAAATAATACGCAATAGCGTACCCGATTCCGGCGGCGACTGCGCCGGCAAAAAATTTCAGCCAGCGAAGACCGCCCAGCCAAAGACACAGCCCCTGCCAAATCATGACTAAGCCGGCAAAGAACAGCACCATCGGCGGCAGCCGCCCTGCCGTATCCTGAAATGCTTTTAGAAAATCCGTCATCTCGTAATCCAAAAAAAGAATGCTTATGTCTTGTATCGACGGAATAGGATGGAATGGCTTAATAATCCCCGGATTTGCCGCGACGGCACAAAAAATGCGGATGAGAGGAGTTGAACCTCCACGAGCGTTTCCACTCTCAGGCACCTGAAGCCTGCGCGTCTGCCAGTTCCGCCACATCCGCAAGAACGGAGAGAATATACCCCCTATCCTCGTGCGTCAAGGGTTTTTTAACGAAAATCCCCATCCTTTGCATTAACGTCCGATATAATCCGCCCTTGCTGTATTTGGATAAATCTGATGGCTTTATTCTTTTATTTATTTGTCGGGAATTTTTCACCCCATACTGTTCGCTTATACGATATAAAGTAATGGGATTTTGTGCGCCCTGTGAGAGAAAAATAACACGGAAAGGTTTTGGCATTTATGATAAAAATGGCAGGCAATAAGCGGTTTTGCGATGGTACAGTGATAGCTCTTTTGTTAATCGCGGTGTGGACAGTATCCGGCTGCGTAGACTCCTACGCGCCAAAAGTAATCAGCCCGCTGGCGACTTCCACGGAAATCATCGGCACTTCCGTGCAGAACCGGCCCATTGAATGCTTTCGCTTCGGCAATGGACCCCATGTGATTTTGTTTATCGCTTCCATCCACGGCAATGAATCTTTCGGGACGCCGCTGGCATGGGAACTCATCAATTATATCCAGAAAGATCGCCGGCTGCTCAACGGCCGGACGATTTTGGTCATTCCCGTGGCCAATCCGGATGGCTGCGCGGCGGGAACAAGGGAAAACATCAACGAAGTGGACTTGAACCGCAATTTCCCCGCAGCTAATCGAATCAACATTACCGAATACGGCACACACCCGCTTTCCGAGCCGGAGGCGGTCGCTTTAAAAGAAGTCATACAGGCATATCATCCTGCCAGAGTCGTGAGCATCCACGCACCATTAAGCTGTATCGACTATGACGGGCCGGGACAGACGATTGCCGAAAATATGGCTCGCGTTTGCGACTTGCCCGTGACTAAACTTGGCGCTCATCCCGGTTCTCTTGGAGCATACGTCGGCGAATCGCTCGGCATCCCGGTCCTCACGCTCGAACTTCGCGCAACAGACAGGGAACTTTCCGCCGACGAATTGTGGGCCAAATACGGCCGCTCTCTCGTTGCCGCCATCGTCTATCCTGAAATCCTCTACTGATTCCAGAAAAAATGCAATTGACTTGGCCGGTTTTTTATAATAGAATGAAGTCTCTATTTTGCAGTTTGGGGATGGAGTTCCCCATATAACCGCCGAGAGGCTGATAACTCCTGCAGTGGATCAGACTGTGGGATTTTTTTGTACCCATCAAAACTTTCACACCTGATCATACGAAAAAATCAAGAAAATTGTACATATAAAAGCAGGAAATGATTATGTTTCAAAAACTGATTTATCTCGCGTTGGCCGGCGCGGCAGGGACACTCGTTCGATATTGGTTGTCGGGAATCGTGCAGCGAAATATAACCACTGAATTTCCATTTGGGACTGCTGTAGTGAACCTTCTGGGCTGTCTGGTTTTTGGAATCCTCTGGGCATTTCTGGAAAACAGGTTGTCTGTCAGCGGTCAGGTGCGAATAATCCTTTTTGTCGGTTTTTTCGGCGCGTTCACCACGTTTTCCGCTCTGATGTTTGAAACCGCACAGCTTATGGAAGATTCGCAATGGCTGTGGGCATCAGGCAATATAATCCTGCAAAACATTCTTGGTTTGGGGTGTATTATCATTGGTTTGGCGATTGGTCGATTAATTTAAGAGAAAGGAACAACCATGAAACTGCCGTCGGAAGCACAGCTTTTAAGAATATTTATCGGCGAGGCGGACAAGTATCAAGGAAAGCCTCTCTATGAAGCCATTGTAATGCTGGCAAGAGAAAAGGGACTGGCGGGAGCAACCGTTGTAAGAGGCCTTATGGGATTCGGCGCCGACAGCAGGATGCATACCGCAAAGATACTGAGGCTGTCAGAGGATTTACCGATTGTAATTGAGATTGTCGATAAGCCCGAAAGGATACAGGGAATACTGCCTCAAATCGACATCATGATTCAGGAAGGAATGGTCACTCTCGAAACCGTCAATGTCTTTGCTTACCGGCATAGTTCGGGAAAAGCGAATTAATAATCACAACCATGATACAAAAAGTTCCCTAATGGGAAAATGCTTTACGTATGGACAACAGTAATCATAGAGCCGCGATGCGGTTTGTATTGCTTTTGGGCTTTGTAAGCCTCTTTGCAGATATGACCTATGAGGCAGCTCGCAGCATCAACGGTCCTTATCTTGCTATTCTTGGCGCAAGCGGAGCGATTGTTGGATTCACAGCAGGTGCGGGTGAGTTATTTGGATACGGTTTAAGGCTTTTTTCCGGCCTGCTCAGTGACAAAACCCGACGATATTGGGCCATTACTATTGTCGGCTATGGGGTCAACCTTCTGGCTGTTCGATTGCTGGCTTTGGCGAATCGCTGGGAAATAGCGGCGGCCCTGATGATCACTGAGAGAATCGGAAAGGCGGTCCGTAATCCCGCCAGGGATGTTATGCTGTCCCACGCCGCCGCAACTGTGGGGAGAGGATGGGGCTTTGCCGTTCACGAGGCTATGGATCAGATTGGTGCTATGGCCGGCCCGATGATTGTTACGGTCGTTTTGGCCCTTAACGGATCCTACCGTTTTGCTTTTGCCGTTCTTGCCATACCGGCTGTGATGGCCCTGGCTGTTCTTGTCACAGCAAGGATTATTTACCCCCATCCGCAGAAACTGGAAGCAGCTATACAAGACAGTCAGAGCGGAAAATTGCCGTCCGTATTTTGGCTGTATCTTGCCGCCGTCGGACTTGTCGCCGCGGGATTCGCCGATTATCCGCTGGTTGCCTTTCATATCAAATCTCATAATCTCTTTGCGGATAAATGGATTCCCCTGTTATATACATTCGCGATGGGGATTGACGCCATGGCCGCATTGGCTTTTGGGCGATGGTATGACAAAAAAGGGATGGTTGTGCTGGCGGTTGCGGTGCTGGTTTCATCCTTGTTCGCAGTTTTTGCTTTTTCACTCAATTCTGCGATGATCATATTTGGAGTTGCTTTGTGGGGCGTTGGGATGGGCGCACAGGAATCCATTATTCGGGCCGTGGTTGCTGATATTGTGCCCAAAGACCGCAGGGGCACAGGATTCGGTATCTTCAATGCCGGATACGGAATAGCCTGGTTTTTAGGCAGTGCGTTAATGGGGATTCTTTATGATTTTTCGCTGCCCTTACTGATCGGTTTTTCCGTCCTGACTCAATTGGTTTCATTACCGATCTTTATTCTATATTCCAAATCACTTTCTAAATCAGACACAATATGATTTCTGATTTCAGGGCCAGAAGGCGGCGACGGCGATAATCAGCCAAATTACGCAGCCGATCAGAAATTTTGTTGTTGTGCCGACGAAAACACCCACACCCGCCCCAACACCGCTTTTGACGGATTTATCGTGCGCCTTGCCGCTGAGGCGTTCCACACCCCACGTCGCAAGTCCCGCTCCAAGACATGCCCCCAGCAGTGTCCCCGCAATTGGAATGGGTATTAAAACCGTCCCCAGCAGCGCACCGCAAATCATTCCGCCAATCGCCGCCAAAGCGCCCCACCAGCCGGCCCCGGCTCTTCTGGCCGAGCCTGCACCGGCAAAAAATTCTATCAATTCGCCAATCCAGGCCAGTACCGCAACGGCAATTAAAACGCCGATGCTGAAAATTCCATCATCCCATCGCCACCACGCAAACCACGCCGTGGTAATAATCATCAGCCAGTTGCCCGGCAGCGCAAACAGAATCCCCGCCAGCCAGCAGGTATTAAGTGTCAGCAGCAGAAATACCCACACGTAAATCATCTGAAATGTCCGCCTCGCAAAGTTATCTTCATCATGGTTTTACAATTTCAATCGGTATCGCAGGCAGGACACCAAAAGAAACTCGTTGTTCTTTTTGCTTGGCCACACCGGCGGCCGGCGACCTGCCGGCAACCTGGCCCGAAATTTCCACAATCAGATTATCGGCAAATCCGATCTGAGGTTTTTGGGCATTGACTTTCAACACAAACGCAAGTCCGCCCGAATCCGCCGTTACATCCTCGAGTGAAATACCGTCGGGTGGATTACTCAGCGTCAGTTGAAAATTTTGCTGCATCAGTGCAGGCGGAATTTCAACGTGAATTTTCGTCGAACCGCCCGCAGGCATCCGGACAGGAGTATTATTGGACAATCTGGCAACCCGTACCGTTCGCCTGTTATCGCCGGCCGCAACCATCAGTTCCTGCGACGCGACAAGATGACGATAAATAAATGCCTGCATCATATCTTCACAGGCCACGGCAGACCGACGAACCAATTGACCGCCGATACGCGCCTGTCCTTCAAACCCAATGATAACCGGATGTTTTGGCAGTTGCTGAGGCGCCGTCAGAGTCATTCGGATAGCATCCCGGCCGGATGGAACCCGCCCACCGTCAAGAACAAACCCTTCGGGCGAATCTTTCAGTACCAGCTCAATATCGCCTTCAAAGCCCTCTTTGCGAAATACATGCACACTGATGGGAACAATTCGGTCAGCGGGTACATTGACGCTCGACGGATTTACATAAACGGAAAAATCAGGCTGCGGCGGCCCAATACGCAGACGATAACCATAGTCCTCACCCCCATGATGCTCCGTATCAGCCAGATGTACATAGTAAACCCCGTCTTTCGGCAGCTTAGCCGACAAACAGGAATCGGCGTAATGCGTCAGGAGTCCTGATTCCTTGTCTTCGTGGTCGTCGTTTGACGCCAGCACTTTGCCTGCCTCATCCGTCAATTGCATCAGTGAATCCAGCGGCGAATTCAGCCGGCGTGCATAGACTTCAACAACAATATCCTGCCCCGCCCGACCGTCAAACCGGAATACATCTTTATCCTCGGAACTCTCAATTCGACCGTTGACAATGATCGGCAGTACAATTTTCTGTGCCGCCGTTGTCGTATTGTTGCCTTCGACTTCAACGCATTCGGGCATATCATCCACCGCATAGATGACGGAGTTGGACAACTTCCCATCCTTCTGCAAACTTATTCGGCGAATGCCGCCGGCACCGGCTTTGGTATCCAGTTTTAACGACTGATCGGGAAGATTCCACCCCGAAACCGTTGCGATTGCGGCGGTGTCAACCCGTGCACCCAGAGGAAATATCTGCGTGATAAACGGCTGTTCGCCGATCGCAACTCGATAAACAAAATCCTCTCGTCCGCGATAGATTGCATCATTGATTTCCAATACATAATCTTCCTCGCGCGGGATTTCGTAGTACAAAACGGGGTCGGGGTCAAAACGAAAATCGTCCGCGTACGCCACTTCCTTGCCCGAAGCATCATACAATTTCATCGCCGCCTGAAACCACCCCGGCACCGCATCGCCAAGATATGGAATCAGCCGCCGGGCCTGCGCTTCAATCACAATATGCTGTCCTCGCGTCGCCCGGAAACGAAAACGGTCCACCTCCCCCGGCAAAATCTGCCCATTCAGAACCACGGGGATATTCACGCGCGTCACAACCGGCATTCCGGGGTCGTTAAAGTCCGGCTCGCGGATTTCAGGCAACACACTAACCTGAAAATGAATGGGATTCGTAAGACCGTTGGGGCCGCCCAGACGGATTTCACGGTAGCCCGGCGCCGCATCGGAATCAATCTTGATTTCTATCACGACTGTTTCGGCAATTTGCGGAGTTGCCTGGAGAAGGTTGGGCCGCCCAAATTCTTCCGCCACTTTTTGTAGGCCCTCCAGGCTCAGCTTGTCGAGATTGCGCAGCAGCGGATGGTCCGGCAGTTCCACAGGCTTGGCAGGCATTTCCGCCGGAGCGTTTTCGCCTCTTTTATTTGTATCCCTTTTATTGGGGTCTTTCTTATCGGGGTCTATTTTGAAGGGTGGACCGGGCCTGTTTTTGCCCGGCAAATTGCCGCCCATCTTTTTCTGCCGTAATTCCCCCAACCGCCTCCTAAGTTCCTCACGCTGTTCCTGATTCAGAGCTTTTAACCGCCCCTGATACTTAACAACCGAGGCGCTGATGCCCTGCCCGGATACATAAATATTATTCACACCCCTTAGATACAGACCCCCGGCCGTCACCTGCACCGTCGTACCCTGCTGACCTCCGGCCGGATACAGATAACCGATATGCGGCTCCTTGACAGTCGTTTCACCCCATATATTCGCGGCACAAAAAATCACCGCTGCAAAGAATACTCGTTTCAGCAATTCCATAAAAACCTTTTCTAAATGTTAGAACTTACAAGCTATTCCATTATTTCCTTGAGTCGCCCGACTCCCTTGCCGTTTCCGGACGAAGGCATCACTTTGATAACCAGTCCCAGCGGATTCGGAAGCGCGCCATCCGGGTCAATGCCCAACAGTTCATAAATACTGCCAATCAAATCCTGCGGATATACCGGCCGTTCGACAACTCCTTCGCCGCGTGCATCCGACGCCCCGACAACCCGACCGCCCTTAAAACCGCCCCCGGCCACAAACGCCGAAAAACATTTACCGTAATGGTTCCGCCCTCCGTTCCAGGGTTCTTCCCATTGCACCTTAGGCGTCCTTCCGAATTCGCCACCGCACAGAACAATCGTACTGTCCAGCAGGTCCTTGTCGGACAAATCCTGCAAGAGCGTCGCCAGTCCCCTATCCAGTTCCGGCAGCTTGCGCCGCATCGCCTCAAAATGCTGTTTATGGGTATCCCAGCCGTTGTAGTTAATCGCCACAAAAGGCACGCCGGATTCAACCAGCCGCCGCGCCATCAGGCAGGATTGCCCAAACCAATTCCGACCATATCGATCTCGAAGTTCATTACTTTCCTGCGACAGGTCAAAAAGTTTTCGGGCATCGCCGAGTATCAAATTATAGGCGTTGTCCTGGCACTGATTAAACTGCTTAAAATTCGCATTTCCCGGCATCGCCTTGCCAAGCAGGTCAAGCTGGTCAAGCAGTTGGCGCCGGTCTTTCTGCTGCTGTTCGGTGATGCCTTCGGCGACAATGCCCTCCACCGCGAAAGGAGTTCGGCTCGGGTCGCCGCCTGTCACGAACGGTCTGTATCGCGGCCCCAGAAATCCCACTTCCGAAAATCGTCCCAGCGAGGTCGTCAGGATAATATAAGGAGGAATCATCCCTTGATAGCCATGGTCGTATCCCTTAAACAGCGACACCACCGCGCCAATCGAAGGATATACCAGCCGTTCACTCGAATCGTGTCCGGTTTGCATCATATACGACGCCGTTTCATGAGCATTCACGCCATGCGTCATACTGCGAATCAGGGAATATTTATCGGCTTGCTTGGCCAGCATCGGCAGTAATTCATTGATGTAAATCCCTTTCACGTTGGTTTCAATCGGTGTCTTAAACGGTCCGCAATAATCATTCCCCGCCTCCGGCTTGGGGTCAAACGTGTCAAGATTCGACGGCCCGCCCCACAGCCATATCTGGATGACCGCCTTGGCCGGTGTACGCCGAGCGGATGACTGCGCCGCAACACAGCAGGGATAAAATAATCCCGCCGCCGCAACCACTGCCAATAACCCTTTCAACAAACCGTGGTAAAGAATTATTGTTTTAGTCATATTTAATGCCTCATTTCGCAAAAACCTCGGCCAGCGCCGCTCAGTGTCGGTATAAAAATTCCTTGCTATTGATTAACGCCCACGCCAAATCTTCTATAAATTTCCTCGGCATCTGCTTTTTGCCCATAAAGTATTTCTTTACAATCTCAACTTCCGCCGGCGTCGGATAACGCGACAGAATAGTTAAATAAACGTTGGAAATGATTTCATCCCGATTGCCCCTGTTGTCTTCCATAATTTTTTGCAAGAAGGGACTGCGGGCTATCTTGTTCCGCACGTCGGACGAATTAAGCATATACAGCCGCTGCACATCCGTAGGCCGGCTGTTTCGTTCCGACACCTCCCCCGTATCGCGCACCGGGCGACCGAACATCTCAAGGAACGGGCTGGTAATACTGCCGTCGGCCAGTTCAATCGCCCGCTGGTCTTCCGGAATAAACGTAAAGGGTTCCGGAATGGCGCTGGTATATTCCTCTTTTGACCCGGTTATCGCACACAATGCGTCAATCAGCACTTCCGCATCCAACTGGCGCACCAGATAACACCCAAAAAGCGCCTCAACATTCGGGTTGCTGCTGCGAATTATTGAGGACTGCTGATATGTGCTCGAATTGAGAATAATCCTGTAAATGTGTTTCAGGTCATAATGGGACTGGATAAGCTCCTTCGCAAGATAATCCAGCAGCTTCGGATTGACCGCCGGGTTGTCCGGGCGGATATCGTCCGGCTCATGAATGATACCCCGTCCCATCAGCCAACACCAGATGCGATTGACAACCGCCCGCGCAAACCACGGATTCTCGGGCGTTATCAGCCAGTCGGCGAAAAGCTGACGCGGGTCGTCCTGCGGCGAAATCTTCACCGTCTTGCCGTCGGGGAAAACCCCCTGACGCGGCTCTACCGGATTCGGGTCCAGGTACACAATTTCTTCTTTCCACTCCGCCGTACTCTTGTATGCGACCCGCGAGAAAAAAACCTCCAATTCAGCACGCCGCGCCGCAGGCAGATTCTGCGTACGCACCCCCATAAAAGTTAGCGCCGCCGCATTGGCAATATCGGATGGTTTGCGCCCCTGGATGGCACGATAAAAATTAACCTGCGGCACGCGAAAATTACTACCGCTGGATGTCAACAACTCGCGGACAAACTGGTCGTAAGGTTTGTTTTCACGGATGGAATCGTAAACCCACCGATGATACGCCTGCACCGCGTTCGGCCACAAATTGATGGGATACTCGGACTTGACCCGCAGAACATCACACCACTTCATCGCCCAATAGTCGGTAAATTCCTCACGTTCCAGCAGCGCGTTAATCAGTGCGCTGCGCCTGCCCAGGTTGCCGTCACGCAAAAAATTACGCGACTCCTGCAGCTTGGGCAGCGTCCCGATAACATCCAGAAATATCCGCCGGACAAAAACCCCGTCAGAACACAAATTCGCCGGCGCAATCTTATGCTGACGCAGAACGTCCAGTACACAGGTATCAATAGGCCCTTTCGATATAAAGCCGGCGATGGTCTCATGATCGTATGGCAACACCGCGTCAGACTCGGCACCCAAAACATCAAGAGACAAAATGAAAATAAATAATAGAACCGTATATCTTCTCATTTAGACTTCCCGGTAGAGGGTACAAGTAATTATTTTAACTTTTTTTAAAATTTTATCAACACGTCAACAAGGCCCATCCGCACCCTGATTAACAGGATTGGCCCTGCTATCGAACAACGCTTACTGCATCCAGTTCCAATTCAAATAAAAGGTCGTTCCTGCAAATATCCGCATGGACCTTTACATGAGGCAATTCAATATTCCGCCGCCGGCAATAATCGTCAAACAATCCAAAATCCTGCCCGTTTTTAAAATACACAATTGAGCTTGCCGCATCAGACCATCTCATGCCCGCCTCATTCAAGATTGCCTCTACGACCTGCATCGTAAACTCAATCTGGGCGGAAGTACTGCCAACGAAAATTGTTTCGCCTGTCTTGTCGATACTCGCAGTCCCGGAAATATAAAGTCTGCTATGATCCGGACTGTCAAGTTTTATTGCCCGACTGAAAGAACTCTTATAATTCAGGGGCGAATTCTGGAGCGGCGATTTTACACTGTATGCCGCAACATCTTTGTTTCGGGGACTAACAGCTAAAATCTGAACCGCCAGAGCCTTGCCGTATGGATTGGCAGCTCCAATTCCGGTGCTGGCAGGTATAAGTTTATGATAGACGTCATGACATTCAAAGAACCGGTTTCTCGCTTCATTAAGTTGACTGTACCAGGAAAGAATGTCATTCGCAAAGAGCCATGTTCTGATTGTATCGGAAAACCCGGAATTAAGACTTTGGAGTATTTTATGAGCTTTTTCGAAAATATTTTGCGATTGACTGTATTCATTTGTGAATTGGCCGTCCGGCGAAATATTGAGCATATAATATCGCGCATCGTCGTCTTCAAACTGACAGCCAACGGGTTCATTTTCAAAGTATAGCGTTTTAAAATGTCCGCCCGAAAAAGCATGAACCTGAACTTTCAGACAAGGGCTTCCCGTCGAATCATTCTGTAAGATTAACAGCGGCGGACAGGCCATATCCTTCGTCTTTGTTTTCAGAAATGATGCCGCTTCGGCAATATCATCCCGGCTCCCGAATAATCGCATCGAAACAGCATGAAATCCGTAAGTTTTCAAAAATTCGAAAACTTTTTGAATTGCGCCGATACCCTGGGAGCTATTTTCTGTAAAATTGATCCAGCATTCTTTACAGTTTTTTCTTTCGAGAAAACGTACAGTAAAGGGGGTCAATATTGCTTTCATACTAAACTTTCATTTAACAATTTATACCAACTGACATCTCCCCTGACCGGCTTCAAAACTGAAAACGGTCGCATTTTCCACACTGAAAACGCTGATTTTTCCCCAACATATAAACTTTTTCGTCGGTTTCCCCCCATAAAGAAAAATTGGCCTATTAACTGCCTCTCTTAAAGACGTTTGTTTGCGAATAATTATTCCATCTTTTTTAGAGATTTTGAGAACAAAAATTATATGCTTTTTGCCCCCGACAGGCAAGAAACAAAGACGCCTCTTGCAAATTCCCCGAACCGGAAGTACTCTTGATGTGTAGAAAACAGCGGTGAATCCTTAAAATCTTGAGGGAAAAAAATATGAAAAAATTTGAAAGCCTGTCTGAAATCCTGACCTTTGCCATCGCCCAGGAAGAGGTGGCGTATGATTTCTATACGGAACTGTCCGGGCGCGCCCAAACCGAGACTATGAAAAAGGTCCTTCTCGGTTTCGCCGAGCAGGAAAAACTGCACAAAGAACGGCTCCAACGGGTTCTCGGTGTCACCGAGCCAGTCACTCTCGACTCCAGACACCACGCCGAAATCGCCAAATATGTCTCCGCAGTTCCCGACGCCGACAATATGACCTACGAAAATGCCATCAAGACCGCCGTCAACAAAGAACACGCCGCGATGATGCTCTACCAGATTCTGGCCAAACTTACCCCGCAAAAAGAGCTGCGCGAAGTCCTCGAATTGCTGGCCGTCGAAGAACTCCACCACAAAAAACTGCTCGAAAAAGAATATCACGATATCCTGATTAAAAAAAATTGACGATGGCCCGCGCGGATGTTGAAAGTTATCCACAAATGGGTTCACCACAGGCAGAGTAAAAAAACTGAAAAACGATAAGCCCAGCGCAATTGTCTTTTCCACGGAACACGGCCGGATGTGCCCGGCCTGCGGCAGGCCCGCGGCCCAGTGCGTGTGCCGGCAGCCGGCGGCATCTTTCAAAGGCGATGGCATCGTCCGTGTCGGCAGGGAAACCAAAGGCCGGAAGGGAAAAGGAGTGACGGTCATTACGGGAATTGGGCTGGACGAAGCCGGACTCAAAGAACTTGCGACTGGCCTGAAACAGAAATGCGGCGCCGGCGGAACGGTCAAAAACGGCGTTATTGAAATCCAGGGCGACCATCGCGATAAGCTGGTCGAGGAACTGCAGAAAAAAGGCTATACCGTCAAACGCAGCGGCGGGTAAATAAACCGCGAGGGCCTGGCTCACGCTACCAAAATTCATTACCGCCCCATACCGATCAGTACTGCATCATCCACTCATCGGCAAGAATTGCAAAATCATTCATATTGACAATGCCGTCAAAGTTGACATCGCTGAGGGGTATTTTGGTGGTATTGGTATGCCATTCGTCACCATAAGTAAATCCATCCGGAATCCAGACCTCTTCAATCGCTGAATACGTAAATGAAACGCGTTCAACGGGAGGTAAGTTAGACGCTGCCGGGTCCAGACTATTGGGAACTTCCTGGCGAATACCTGAGATATAGGCGTGAATCAAGTTTACCTTATAAAAATGCTCGGTCGTACCGTCGCCAGTGGGATTAGGGCGGAAAAATTTAATGATAATCTCCAGCCGTTCATGATTGCGCCATGCCTTGAAGAGACGGGGCGTTGATTTATCCAGTCTCTTGAGTATGGTCACCGGAAAATGATCCCGTACAGTACCCGTGATACCCGTTCTGTTGTCTGGTTCACCCATCAGCATATGGGTATATGCAACCGCCTCAATGGAACCTTCTCTGCCTAAGGATGTCTGAGTTGATTCTCCCACAATATAGCCCTGATCAGCTCCTGTAATGTAAAGATGCACGGTCTCGGCCCCAAAAGATACGGTCGTAAAAATGAAGTAAAACGTGATTGATGCGACTAAGCGTGTAGTTTTCATCATACATCTCCCACTAAATTGATATTCTTAATCAGCAATTATACCATTCAATACAATTTTAACCTTTTGGGTAATATAATGCTTTATCTGAAGAAAATCAATCTTTATTTTACTCCAACTCAGAGATGACACACCCAATCCGAAGCAGGGACGCTTCGGTTGCGTTATTCCAGCCAGGATTCACCGATGGAGATATCGACCTTGAGCGGCGCGTCGAGGCGGATTGCGGAGGTCATCTCGACGGCAATCCATTCGGCGTGTGTTCGCGCATCTTTCTCCGGCAGTTCGAAGACCAGCTCATCGTGAATCTGCAAAATCATTTTGATTGGCAGCTTTTCTTTTTCAATGCGCCGCTGGATGGCAATCATGGCCATCTTAATTAAATCGGCGGCGGAACCCTGCACCACGGTATTAACCGCAAGACGCTGGGCCAGCGAGCGGACGTTGAAGTTTTTGCTGTCTAACCCCGTAATCGGCCGACGGCGACCGAGAATCGTCTGGGCATAACCGAGTTTGCCGGCCTTGTCGATTTCGCCGTCCATAAATTTGCGGATGGACGGATAGCGGGCGTAATATTCGTCGATGAATTTTTTGGCCTCGGCCTGCGATATGCCGACCGTCTGCGAAAGGCCAAACGGCCCCTGCCCATAGATGATGCCGAAATTGACGGCCTTGGCCTTGGTGCGCATTTCCGAAGAGACTTCCCTATCCGGAATGCCGTAAATCTGCGAGGCGACAAACGTATGAATATCCATATCGTTGGCGAAGGCATTCAACATCGCCTTGTCTTTTGAAAAATGCGCCAGCAGACGCAGTTCAATCTGCGAATAGTCGGCGCTGAGAATGCAACCGGCCTTGTCTTTAGGCACAAAGGCCGAGCGGATTTGTTTCCCCACTTCCGTTCGTATCGGGATATTCTGCAAATTCGGGTCGGATGAACTGAGCCGGCCGGTGGCCGTGACGGTCTGATTGAATGAGGCGTGAACGCGCTGCGTTTTGGGATTGACCAGCAGCGGCAATTTATCAATATAGGTATTCTGCAATTTGACAAGCTGGCGGTATTCGAGGAGCAGCGGGATAATCGGATGCTGACCGGACAACTGCTCCAAAACATCCGCGTCGGTGCTGCGCTGGGTTTTACCCTGGCGGACGCTCTGAAGGCCGAGGCGGTCAAACAAAACCTCTCCAAGCTGCTTGGTCGAGTCGATATTGAACGGCAGGCCGGCGATAGCGAAAATTTCATCGGTCAACTGCTCGACTTGTTTTTTAATGGATTTGGACATTTTGCCCAGCAGGTCCGTATCGAGCGATACGCCGTTGAATTCCATTCGTGCCAATACCGACACCAGCGGCATCTCGACTTCCTCGAACAGCTGTTTAAGCGAAGGCTGGGCGTCAAGACGGGCGGACAGATACTGCCAGAGCTGGTATGTGACATCCGCATCCTCGGCAGAGTATTCGCAGGCCGCTGCGGTATCGACCCTGTCAAACGTAATCTGATTTTTGCCCTTGCCGATAAGCTCGGAAATGGGAATCGGCTCATAATTGAGATAATCTTTGGCCATTGCGTCCATCGAATGGCTTGAGCGGTCGGCGTGGAGGCAATAGGAGGCGACCATCGTATCAAACGCCCCGCCGGGCGCAACCGCCAGAGGCATACCGGCGTTTTCGAGGATGAGCATATCATATTTGAGATTCTGGCCGATTTTGTAGCGCTTCGGGTCAGCAAGAATCGGCGCGAGAATGGGGCGAATTTTGTTTACGTCGAGGCGTTTTTGTCCGAGCGGCGCGCGGACGGGCAGATAAAACGCATGGTGTTCTTTCCAGCAAAAACTCAATCCGACAAGCTCGGCCCGCATCGGGTCGATGGAGGTGGTTTCGGTATCGACGGCGAATGTTTTTTGCTTTTGAAGCTCTTTAACGAACGCGTCAAACGCCTGCGGTGAGTCAATAAGCTGATAGCCCTTGTTCGTCGTGCGGGCTGTTTTTTCGGCGGCGACGGCGAAGAGCATCCCCTGCCCGGCACGGTCCGGTGATTCTTTGGGTTTTCCTTTACTCATCCCGTCGCTTCCGCTTTGGGCTGCTGTTGCGGATTCGGTTTTGAGGCCGAGCTGGGTCAACAGGCGAGTAAAACCCAGTTCCTTAAAAAGGCCGGTGAGTTTTTCTTTATCCGGCCCGGATACAGCAAACGTTTTTTCATCCAGTTTTACCGGCGCATCACAATCAATCGTAACGAGTTTTTGACTCAGATAAGCAATCTCTTTTGAATTGCGAAGGTTGTCGCCGCGTTTGCCTTTGATATCGTCGGCATGTTTGTAAAGCTCATCGAGCGAGCCGTATTTTTGAATCCATTCGAGGGCCGTCTTGGGACCAACGTCAGGTACGCCGGGAACATTATCCGAGGCGTCGCCCTGCAGGGCCAATACGTCGATAAACTGCTGTGGGCGAAGCCTTATTTCCTCGTGAAGTTTCTGGAGGTCGGTCTTCTGGCCGGTCTTGAGGTCGTAGGTCGATACGTGTTTTTGCAGAAGCTGGAGCATATCCTTGTCTTTGGAGCAGATATAGGCGTCGATGCCGGCTTTGGCGGCCTGGGTCGCCAGCGTACCGATGAGGTCGTCGGCCTCCCAGCCGTCAACGCGAAGCATCGGGATTTTCATCGCGTCCAGAATCTGTTCGATACGATTGATCTGAATAGGCATATCTTCGGGCATCGGCGGACGGTGGGCTTTGTATTCGTGATAAATTTTGGTGCGAAAACTGGGGGTCTTGGAATCCATCGTCACGACCAGCATATCTGGCTTTTCGCGTTCGAGCAGGCCGAGGATTGCATTGGTAAAAACAAAGACCGCCTTGGTCGGTTCGCCGGAGGGGCTGGTAAGCGGGCGCATCGGGGCGTAATAGGCCGCGTAGATATGGGCGTGGCCGTCAATGATAAACAGCTTTTTCGTCTCCTTACTCATAAAAGATACTATACCAGCAGAGAGGAAAAAAGAAAAGAATTCATGTTGAAAAAAGAACTTCTGATCTTTTCTTTCTTATTTGATTCCTTTGATTTGGATACTGATGATTTTCCCTTTGAGGATGTTATCTGCTTCCGCCATCGGAAAGGTCCCTTCGGCAAGCACGGTAATTATCCGGAAGCCGGCTTCTTTTATCGCGTTCAGATAGTCCTGTTTCCCGGACGCTGCGGCAAGCCAATCCGCCCATAGTTTGTCAACGCTTTGCAGATCATGTTCAGTAAACTTTCCCGCAGTGACCAGGTCTGATACGAACATCCTGCCGCCCGGCTTCAAAACCCTGTGTGCCTCCCTGAATACAACCAACTTGTCAGACGAATGATTAATGACACAATTGCTTATGACAACGTCAACGAAATCATCCGGGACCGGCAATTTTTCTATTTCGGCGACTTTGAATTCAACATTTTCATACTTGTTTTTTCTTGCACTGGTATCGGCCTTCTCGACTATTTCAGGTGAACTATCCAAACCGATGACCCTGCCTTTTCGGCCCACTTTCCGCGCTGCGAGAAAAACATCTAATCCGCCCCCGCAGCCAAGGTCCAGAACGGTTTGTCCCTCTTTCAGTTCCGCAAGCACCGTTGGATTTCCACAGCCATGTGTCAGGGCCGCTTCTTCGGGTACACTTTTCATTTCCTGTTTTGAGTACCCAATAGATTTTGCATACTCAATAGAATCAGAAGAGGAATTTTCCATAGCCGCAACTTCCGCTCTCTTTTCCTCAGTTCTTTTTACTTTGTTCATCATCATCAGCCGGATGGTGTGCATTTTGCGGCGAAACCTGAGTTCAAGACGCGGATGAAAACAGAATAAAAGCGGCACACCGATAATAATCAGCGGAAAGCCCATCACCACCGGCGTAAGCCATAAAATGATTCCAAGAATAACCAGAATTATTCCGATGAACGGATAGAGCAGCCGCTGCCACAAGGGTCTCGGCCGCAGAGGTTGCTGCGCGGAATCCGACTGTTCTATCTTCCCGTTCATACACCCAAAAATTATACCGTCATACAGGATAAAAGAAAGTCCGATTTTCCGGCTGCGTTTTCAAGACGGGATACCACACCGTAAAGGTGATTAATAAGCGGATTTTAACAGAGAACCGCCGGTTAATGGGCCATGATGCTGGAGATGCGGAAGACCGGCAGCAGCAGCGCGATAGCGATAGTGCCGACGATAACACCCATAATGATAATCATCATCGGCTCAATCAACGTGATGGCGGCACGAATGGAATTCTGCAGCTTCTTTTCCAGCAGCAGAGATACTTTATCACAGATACGGCCGATTTGGCCGGATTTCTCGCCGGCACGGAGCATCTGAATAATACTCGGTGTTACCATTTCATGATAGGAAGAAAGCTCAATCGCGTCGGAAAGCTGATAGCCGTCACGAAGCCGGGCGTCCACCGTCGTCCATAAACAACGGAAAAAATAATTATCACAGGACATCTGCATGACTTCCAGTGCTTCCAGCAGACTGACGCCGGTGTTGACCATCGTAGCCAAAATCCGCATACTGCGTGTCATGACGGCATCAATATACATGACACCAAAAACGGGGGTGTGTATTTTGATCCAGTCGATGGTTTTATGGCCTGTGAGTGTTTTTCTCCAGGCGCTGAAACCAAGAAAAATCAGAATGCCGATGGTGACGGCGGAAGCCATAAAAGTCGGGTCTGCCAGCAAACCGCTGCAATTGACCAGAAGCCGGGTTAGTGCCGGCAGCGCCGCGCCGCGGGATTCGTAAATACGAGTGAACCGCGGGAGAACGAAAAACATCAGTGAACCGGTTGCCGCCACAGCCATTAACAGCATAATCACCGGGTAAATCATTGCGCTTTTGACTTGCCTATGCGTTTCAGCCTCGGCATTAAGATAGCCGGAAAGAACTTCCAGCATATGCGGCATCCGCCCGGACGCCTCGGACGTTTTGACTATACTCACAAACATTGTATTAAAGATTCGCGGATACGCCGCAAGCGCTGATGAAAAGCAGTCGCCGTTTTTAATGCGTTCGGCCAGGGCGCTGATAACCACTCGGAATGCGCCCGGCCTCATCTGCTCGGCAATGGCCATAATCGCATCGCTGAGGACAACGCCGCTGTCAAGCATCACGGCAAGCTGGGTGGTGAACAGAATAATATCCTGCCGTCGGGCCGTCTCGTTGGCGTATGGAGACGGTTTCGGCGCAGCGGCGGCGAGCGTCTGAGACGCTTCGCGGCCGGGATATTCAACGTTTTTGCGGGCGGCCGATTCCAGAGTGGATGTTGAATTATACGACGCCATTGTCATTATTCCTAATCGTTCACGTTGGCCACGCGGAGAACTTCGTCAATCGTCGTAATTCCGGCGGCTACTTTATCGACACCATCCAGGTGCAGTGACCGCATTCCCTCTCTCAAGGCGGCAGTACGCAGCGCTTTGAGGGTTGCGCCCTGCACAATCATCTCCTGAATTTGATCATCCGGCGAAAATAACTCATGAATAGCGATTCGTCCGACATAGCCGGTGTTGCGGCATTTTTTGCAGCCGATGCCGCGATAAAATTTCAGCGGCGACCCATTCCATTGTTCCACCATTTTTCGAATCGCAACGGATGGTTCGTATTCTTCTTTGCAGTTGGGGCAGATTTTCCGCACCAATCGCTGGGCCAGCACGCCAATCAGCGACGCACTGACCAGATATGGAGCTACCCCCAGATCAATCAGGCGGGTAATAGCGCCAGGCGCATCATTGGTGTGCAAGGTGGACAGTACCAGATGACCGGTCAGCGCCGCCTGCACGGCGATTGCCGCGGTTTCCTGATCGCGGATTTCGCCGACCATCACGACATCCGGGTCCTGACGCAAAAGACTTCTTAACGCATTGGCAAATGTAAAACCGGAGGTATCGTGCACCTCGAACTGGTTAAGACCGCTGATATTGCATTCGACCGGGTCTTCGACCGTACAGATATTCACCTGCTCGCTGTTCAGTTCCGCCAGCGCGGCGTACAGGGTGGTGTTTTTCCCCGACCCCGTCGGACCTGTCGCCAAAACGATGCCATGCGGGGCATTGATAATTTTACGAAATTTCCGCAGATTCTCATAATTAAAGCCCAGCGACTCCAGACTGTTCAGAATACGACGAACGTCGATGACGCGAACGACCACCTTTTCCCCCCATGTTCCGGGCATCACGGAAACGCGCAAGTCAATAGGGCGGGACTGCATCAGCACGTGAATACTGCCGTCCTGCGGCAGACGACGCTGGGCGATATCCAGACCGGCCATAATCTTGATGCGCGAAACAATCGCCGCGTGCATCTGGTGCGGAGGACGAATTTTCTCATATAACCGGCCGTCAACACGATAACGCACCCGAAGAATTTTCTCGTCGGGTTCGATGTGGATATCGCTGGCGTTTTCGTTAACGGCGGTATAAATCATATAATTAACAAGCTTGACCACCGGCGATTGTCCGGCAATTTCCTCAAGGTCGGAAATGTCCTCGGGAAGGTTGTCAATCATCGCAAAATCCGCCATCGCGGCGTCGTCGATAATATCATCGATGACAAACACATTGGCGGCAGGCATATACGTTTGCAGGGTGGCGCGGATGTCGTGGGCGGTTGCACAAACCACCTGAATACGGCAGGCCGCCAGACGTTCGATTTCGTCGATCAAAAATACGTTGGATGGTTCCGAGAGCGCGATAGTCAGAACGTTGCGCACCTTAAAGAGCGGCAACAGGGTGTGCTCGTCAAGAAACTCACGCGGCAGCAATTCAACCACCGCCGGGTCACACAACTTGGGGCTGACCTGCGCGTACGGTACGTTATACGCTTCGGCCAGCGCCGAGGCGATCTGGTTTTCGGTGCAATAGCCCATTTCGACCAGCACTTCGCCCAGCAGTTTTCTCTGGCCGGAAGCTCCCTGCCGGGTCAGCGCATGTTCTATCTGCTCAGCGTTAACCACTCCACGACTGAGCAGAAGCTGACCCAACTGCAATTTTTTGTTTGTGGTGACTTCAGTCATTGTTTAATAAATTCCAAAATACTCCTGTTTCAAATAAACGGCTAAGCGAAACTCTTGACCGCCTCGGACAATTCGTCATAGGTATCGAACTGCCCCAGTAAGCGGGTGATTTCAAGAATTTTGCGGCAAATATCGTCCAGCCCCGCCAGTTTGAGTTGTCGGAGGCGGTCTCGACAACGATCGTTTAACTCCAGAAGCGCTTCAAGCGCCGCACTGTCGAAAAAAACGGTTTTGCTCATATCCAGAACGATGCCGGTGATTTCGGACTCGGCCAGCAGCGAACTGATGGCGTCTTCAAACGCCTTGACCGCCTCACGCGTAAACTCGCCCTGAAGGCCGAGCACCGCAATCTGGTTGTACTTCTGGACGTCTAATCTCATCGGATCAACACTCCTACGGCCTGGGTGCCGTATTCAGAGAAATTACTGTACTCCCAGTTTTCAATAAAACCGTCCTGAATAATCCGCCAGAGTTTATCAATATCGCTGTCGAGAAATACCTGGACTATCTGCGGGTCAAACTGAGTACCGCTGCCCTTGTGAATTTCGGCAAGGGCATGTTTGAAACCCATGGCATCACGATAGACCCGTTTGGATGTCATGGCATCGAAGGCGTCAGCCAGGGCGATAATTCTGCCCAGCAGAGGAATCTTTTCGCCGGCCAGTCCCTCTGGATATCCCTTTCCGTCGTATCGTTCGTGATGATATAAGACGCCGAAAATAATCGACTGCATATGAGGAATTTCAGACAAAATCGCGGCCCCGACACGCGGGTGCGCAAAAATGATTTCACGTTCCTGCTCGTCAAGTTTGCCCCGTTTTCGCAGTACTGATTCGGTGACGCCGATTTTACCGATGTCGTGCAGCAGACCGGCCAGATAAACATGATGAATCACCTCGGCCCCAAGCGGCTGCACCTGCTGCAGATGCTCGGTAATCCAGCGGGAAATAAAAGCAACACGTTCGGAATGGCCCCGGGTGTAAGGGTCTTTGGCGTCAATACTGCCCGTCAGCGCTTTGAGCGAACCGGCGAACAGCTCTTTCAGGTCGGTAAAAAGTCTTCCATTTTCAATAAAAACAGCGCACTCGTTGGCGACGGAATTAAACAGTTTGATATCCGTACTGTCAAAATCTGATTTACTCAGCGAATTGGTGGCGATCATAACGCCAATCATATTTTCGCCGCCCTGCAAAGAGACGGCCAGAATATTCTTCACATTTTCCGGCCAGGTATATCGGAACGGCCCATGGACGCCGCCATCCAGAAAGGCTTCTTTGCCGGCGGCCAGTTCTTCAGCCAAGTGGACCTGCACAATATCCGCCAGTGCCGTATCAATCGAAACGTATCCGCAGCCGGCGGTGAGAACCAGTCTTTTTTGACCGTCGATTTTCTTTTCCAGAAAAATCGCCAGACCTTCGACATTCACCAGACCGCATAATTGATCACAGGCATACTGCAAAAACTCGGCGTTGGTCTGAGTCACCTTCATGTGGGTGCTCAGGTTGTACAGCAGAACAATCTGCTCATAAGTCTGCGAAAGCTCGCACGTCAGCTTGTCCATCTGGGCAGTGCGTTTAACCGAGGTTTCAAAATCCGCGATGAAGGTTTCCAGCAGACGAGTCGGGTAGCCGTCCTTTTCCGTCGCCTCGTTTAACATCGCGGCAAACTCCCGCTCATCCAGCCCGTGACAGCCGCAATACTCCCGCAGTTTTCCATTGAGAGTTTGAAACGAAAGCCCCATATCCAGAAAAATCACGGCGACAGGCCGGCTGTCCTGGCACAGAAGGCTCATCAAAAACCGATTGTCCTGTCTTCCACAGCGTACCCCGTTAAAAGGCGATACGAAAGCATTCGCAGCCAGTTCCCGCAAGGTTTCTTCGCCCGCGTCGGAACGCTCCGCGTCGGCCTGGAAAATACATTCCCCCTGCTCGCTGTACACCGCCAGGTTGATTCCCAGTCGATTGACACTGTGCGCCAGGCGATTTAACATCGCCTGCTGCGAAGCGGTAAAAATCTGTTCCATTACGTTGTTCATCTATCGATTCCTATTTTTCCGGACAAGCCCCGGTTTATATTTTCAAACTATCCCGCGTTCACATCGGCGGTCTGACGCAGCACATCTTCCACGGTCGAAAGTACTTCCCGCGGACTGAATGGCTTGCTCAGACAGGTACTGATACCCAGTTTTTGTTTTTGCTCGTCGCTGATGTCAAACCCGCGGCCGGTGAGCATAATCACCGGTATCGAAGCGGTTTCGGGCGTGGCGCGAAGTTTTTCAATAAGTTCCAGTCCCGTCAGGCCCGGCATCTGGTAATCGGTAATCATAATATCCGGCTTATTTTCACAGGCCAGCGCGTAAGCGTCGGCGCCGTTATCGGCGGTCAGGACTTCAAAGCCATTGTTGCGAAGCTTGATAGCGACCACCTGCACAATATGAAATTCATCATCCACAATCAGCGCTTTTCTGTCGGCCATAATCAATCTCCGATAAATATGGGGTTAAACTGCGGGCTGCCCGGCCGCAGCCAGCGGCAGAACAAAACCGAAGGTACTGCCTTTGCCCTGCTGACTGCGCACGAACACCTGTCCGCCGTGCACTGTTTCGACTATTTGTTTGACGAGGTTAAGACCCAGACCGGTCCCTTTGGCAAAATTTTTATTCGCTTCGACCCGATAAAATTTCCCGAACAATTTACTCATCTCCTGTTCGGGAATGCCGATGCCGGTATCGGTCACACTGACCGTAATTGTCCCTTCAACATCGTTAACTTCGATTTGCACCGTGACTTGACCGCCGGAGGGAGTATATTTCACGGCGTTGCTGAGCAGATTCACTACCACCTGCGTCATCATATCTTTATCCACATATACCTGGTCAAACAGAATCGACGGGGGTGTATGAATCGTAATATTTTTTTCCTTCGCATAGCTCTGCATCATTTCCAGCGAATCCCGCAGTATCAGCGCCATGCTGTTCGTCTGCCGGTTGATTTTCATCAGCCCCGACTCAATACGCGAAATATTCAAGACATCTTCAATCAGACGGTTCAGACGGCCTGCCTGCCCCTGGATGATTTCGCAGAACTGGCGAATCGTCGCCGCATCCTGCGCTTCACCATCCACCAGCATCTCGGCATACGCATTGATGGAAGCCAGAGGCGTTTTCAGCTCGTGTGAGACATGACTGACAAATTCGTTTTTGGCGCGAGAGATTTCCTTTTCACGCGTCACATCGTGTAATATCGCCACCACTGAAACCGGTCGGCCGGCATCATCGGTCACGCAGGAAAGCACACAGTCGAAGCTGATGTTTTCGCCGTCGGCCTTGATAGTCAGTTCATGCCGGACATGACACACTCTGGAATTTCGGGCTTTCAGCATCATATCCAACAGTGCGGACTGATCGATCGCATCGCTCAGAATTGGAAGCCGGGACGAATCGAACTTGAAATTAAACAGTTTTTCCGCCGATGGATTGGCCAGAATCAGGCGGTCCTGACTGTCGGCGACTAATACCGCGTCCTGAATGCTGTTGAGGATGGTTTCGACGCCGTTTTTGCGCCGGCGAAGAAGCTGAAGCTGTAAATTCAAATCCTGATTGTCCTGGCGCACCGTTTGTATCGGCTCTGAGAGTTTCTGCAAAGCCGTGTTCAACACTGTAACCAGTGGTTTAAGCAAAACAACATCAGCGGCAACGGAAGGTTTTTCAGTGGAAAGAGAGCGGGTCAATTCTCCCAGTTCTTTTAGTGTTCGCCAGCAAAGAAAGCCCAGTCCCGCTGCGGCGATACCGCCGAGGACGCCGAGGTAAACCAAAGCCGTCATCGGCATCAGGCCTGCCATTGCACAGCAGATACTGAGCAGCATAAGCACAACAATAAAAATCCAGATTGGATATTTCAAATTCATAACTGATTTTCAGTTTTTGGTTTTAGATCCGTTCAGGAACATCGCGACCAGCGGACTTTGCGGATTCAACCGGACCGCTTTTTCAAAAGCCATTGTTGCCTGGACATCGCGTCCCAGTTTCTGATAACATCGCCCGGCCATAAACGAGGCGAAACCGCCGAGACTTTCGTTGTTCGCCAGCGGTATAAAAGATTCCAGCGCAGTCAGATATTTGCCGTCCAGATAATCAGCACAGCCGATCACCGTCTGCGCCTCAAAACAATCGTTTCGAAAAGACAGGGCCTTTTGCGCACAGATTTTAGCCCGCTTAATGTCCGAAATACCCATAGCGGACTGAGCCATACCCAGCCAGACATCCGCATCTTTTCTGCGGACTACGCTCAATTTATCAAAACATTCCAGCGCCCGGCGGAAACGCCCGGCATTGAGAGAGCTGTCGGCAACCCAATAGAGATAGTCGGCCTGCCTGTCCGTCTCGGCGGCGCAGAGAAGCACCTTTTCAAAGGTATCCGCAGCCGCAGCCCAGTCGCCGCGAAAGACATAAGTCATCGCCAGCGACCGAAGAATTTGTTCATCTTGCGGGTTGAGAGTTGCGGCGCGGCGATACAGCGAAATGGCTTTGTCCGTCTGACGAGTTCGATTGGCCAAATCCGCGGCCGCGCAGAGCAGTTTTGTATCGGAAGGATTGTCGGTGATCTTAGGGTCCAGAAATTGCGCCGCTTCATCGCGACGCTCCAGAATTTCCAGTGTGTTCGCCACGGCCAGAATGGCTTCGGTACAGGCGGGATTCCAAGCGAGAGCCTTTTGATAGTATTCCAGCGCGCTAATATGGTCATTGGAGGACTGGGCGACAACACCCAGACCAAACCACGCATCAGCGGTATTTTCATTCAGAGAAGTGGTTTTTTCAAATGCCAGGCGGGCGCCGCCGTAGTTTTTCTGTTCCAGAAAAATCTGACCCAGCAGCAGCCAGGCGGCGGCGTTCTCCGGCTGGGCCTTGAGGATTCCGCCCACAGCCTGCCGTGCCGATTCAACCTGTCCCTGCTCAAGCATCGCCTCGACCGCGGTCAGTTTGACCGGCGAGGCTTTTTCATTATACTGCTGCTTAAACGCAGACTTTTTCTGCTGCTCTGTCTGACAGCCGCAAAGGACAGCCAGTATCATACAGCAGCACAGAATTCTTCGTGTCGTCCTCATAATTCCATCTCCCGGCAAGACGCCGCACAGTTCCACTGTTGCAACATCTTGACAATTTCTCAGCTTCGCCGAAGGCGAATCCTTAATTTTTACTTTTGATTTTTAATTTTTGACTTATCTTCGCAGCCACTTGCCGGACTCTTCCTTTTCAAGATTGCCGAGCATAATGCGCTCCATCTGGTTGATTTTATCCGGATATTTTTCTCGTAAAATGCGTTCTTTGAGCCGCAATGGGTCAAGATAATTGCGATCGATACCCCAGACTTCCTGGGCTTCCAGTTCGGCCAAAGCCGCATCTGCATTGCCCTGGTTATATAATTCAACAGCCTTGTTATAACGCTGTTCATCAATCTTGGCCCGACTCATCCACGACAGGTTCTTGCGGGCGTTATAGGCCAGACGACGAACATCTTCCAGACGGGAGGCGCCGTCGGCTTGTTCAGGTTCATTGATGACATGAGGCGTCAACAGAACAATCAACTCGACACGTTCCGATAAATCGTTTGTCTTCTTAAACAATTCCCCAATCAAAGGAATGTCGCCCAGTAAAGGAACCTGACTGTGACCGAGATTCGTTTTTTCTTTGAATAGACCGCCCAGAACGATGGTCCTGCCGTCACGGACCATCACATTAGTCATTACTTCCGTGGTGGTTTTAGTCGGTAATTGTGTCGTTGCATCCACGGAACCATCACTTTGCTCAGGATGCAGTTCCATACGAATCAGTCCGTCCTTGCCAACAAATGGGCGAAACTGCAGTACCGTACCGCTTTCCAGCATCTGAACCGTTGATGTTAATGTGTCGCCAGTGCCGCCTTGTCCAACGGTATTTGAACTTAAATATCCGTCCTCTTTACCAATAATCAGTTTCCCGGCCTGTTTATTCAGAGCCAGAATTTTAGGATTGGCTAACGTCGTAATGTCAGTTACGGTTTCCAGCGCACGGATAAAAACACGGAGATTATCGTTGATAATACCCACATTCAATCCGCCTAAGTTAACCGCGGGCGTGAGACTCGTTTGAGACACTCCCGAATCGCTCAGACCGGTCAGTACGCCATCCTTATTTATGTCCACATCCAACGCCCTAAAGTCAATACCGAACTGGGTTGTTTCGGTAAGTTTGGCCTCCAGTACCGTCACCTCAATCAAGACCTGAGGCGGAGGTACATCCACGTCGGCGACGACCTGTTTTATTTTTTTGACGACTTCAGGATAATCACTGACAACCAGATGGTCACGAATGGCCAGTGTATTGCCGCCCTCACCGGGTTCGGTATCATTTTTGGCGGCAGTAGTCACGCCGATAGCGCCGACCTCGCTCAATAAAGGTTTGGCTAATTTCGCTGCTTCTTCAGCGTTGATATAATACAATGGAATCGTCACATATTCCTGACGCGTCTTATCTTCCTTGAACTCTTTGTTGGTATAGACGCGGACAAAATTGCCTTTGATTTCATATTTGTGGGTGCCGAGAATCGCCACCAGCGCCTCTTCAAACGTCACATCGTAGAGATTCGTCACCGTAACTACGCCATCAACGCTGGCTGAAGGGACGATATTTTTCTGATAGACCTGGGCCAGATACTGCAACGCATCCTGAATCGGCCAGTTTTTCTTAAACACATGCGACTGGAGCGACTGAGATGAAGGCGGTTCAGCGGCGGCCGAGGGTTGTGCTGCGGCCTGCTGATTTTCAGCCGTCTGCGGTGGCTGCGTCGCGGCGGTTGTCGTTGCGGTCGAGACAGACGATTCCTCCGCGGCTCGAACGACACAAGCCGAGAACGCAAAACAAATCAGACCCACGGCAGCGATAGAATAAATGCCGTGTTTATCATTTCGTTTGGAACACATAATTCACCAGAGCCTTTCTTATTCACTTGTTGCTATTCAGGCATTTTCAATTTAAAAGTACGGTCCCGCCAGCCCAATCGGACGGCGGCGGGTTCAATCGCCTCTACTCGTATGATGTAAGTGTCATTTTGCATCTGAACCTTCAGCGTCGAACCCACGATAACGACCGCCCCGTTAAGATAGGCTTTTTCGGCCCTGCCCTGCGCATTTCTTATAATGGCTTCCAGCACAACCGCCTTGCCGAGTTCATCGAGTATTCGCTGGTTTCCCCTCTCCTGGTTCCCGCCGGATGCCGAACTACGATCGGCTTTGAAAAAATCGGCGGCAATCGTATCATGTCTTCCGGGAACCGTCGCCAGCGGAATCGCCTGAATTTGAATCTGCGATTTGGGGTTCTGCTGCTGCACCTCTTCGACGGCAGTCGTCGTTGCGGCATTGGCCGAGGCGGGGCCGGCTTTTGATCGCAGCAAAACACGCGCCCACAGCACGCCCATCAGAGCCACCAGGACCACCGCGGCGATGGTCTTGGGACTCATGTTGCGAATCGAATTCTTCGCCGATATAGAATCGATTGTTTTGATTGGATGTTTTGTACTCATATATTTAAAGTATGATAAATCCTGGGTTAGCCTGCTTTATTATTCGTCGGCGTCCGATAAAACACCTGCGCCTTGGCCGAGAATGTCAACAGTCCCGTCATATCTTTGTCATTGGTCAGTTCCATTTGTTCAATGCGGACTAAGCGGTCCATCTGTTCCAGAGAACGAATAAAATCAAAAATTTTCGGCAGCGTTCCGCAGCCCTGAATATCCAGCGAAACGATGTTAAAGTCGTCATACCGGGATTCGACGCCGGGCCGAACCTGCTGATTCTGCAAATCATGGCTGGTCATGAGTTCTGCAATCTGCTGCCAGAAAGAAGCAAACCCGCTGGACTGCGGCACATAATGTTCAAATCGCCGGGTCAGGGGTTCCAGTTCGGCAATGCGCCGTTCCAAAAGAGCCGACTGCTCGATGCTGCTTTGAACCTGCTCGGCGGTCATGGATTGCCGCTGGAGTGTTTGACGAATCACTCGTTTTTGCCAGGCGATGGGGAAATATCCGAACAAGACCATCGCCACGCCGCACAGAACCGTCATGATCAGAAACAAAATCTGCTTTTTTTCGGCGTATTTCATTACGCGATTATTCCTTTCCACTCAAAAGCTTAAAATCAGCCAGGACACACTGAATCTCAAATTCAGTGATATTCCTCCGCCCGACGATTTCATTTTTTGAATAGACGGGAACGACCCGGAAGAAGTAATTCGATTGTTCCAGTGCGGAAATCAGGACGGCAACCTGCTGGGCATCGGCGGCATAACCAACCATCACAACACGAGTCTGTGTAGCGGGCAATTGGTCTGTCGTTTTACCTGCCCCTGCGGCGGAATTTTGTTTTGCTGTCCCGCCGGCAACAGTGACCATATTCCCCTGTTGGCCGGTGTCAACCGGCTCGGAGCGAATGCTCAGCTTTTTCATTACGACGTCCGGCCCGACACAGTGAGAAAGCTCCGCCAAAACCGACGCGTTAGAGGACCGCGGAACGATTAAATCCAGCACCGCTGCCTTCTTCTGCAGCGCGGAATACTGAATCTGGAGTCGTTCATACCGCTGAATTTTCCCGATTTCCGATTCAAAATTAGAGTGTGCGACGCGCAGGTCGGCCCGCGCTCGTGAAAGGCCTCGGCCTGCAATAAAACACCACCCCGCCACCAGAATCGCGATTCCGCCAAGTATCAGAAATTGTCTCTGATACCACAATTTGCGATTGCGGCTGACTTGATACCACTGCGGGACGAAATCAATTTCGGTCATACGGTTTCCTGCACCACATTAGGTTGTTCCGAGGTATTTTCCGGAATTTCCCAGCCTTTGAGTCCAAGCCCCACCGCCACAGCCCATTCACACATCTGGGGATTGCGGCGACGGTTAAAATTTGCGCGGCTTAAATCGAATCCCCGCAGAGGCTCGGCAATACGAATTTTCACACCCAGATGCCGACAAAGGGCATCCATCAAAGAGGATTCATAGACTTCGCCGCCGGCAAAAACCGCTTCACTGGGACACTGGCTGCGGAAGGTGACGGCGTAATACTTGAAACAAAGCGAAATTTCACGGGCCAGCAGTTCAATCATTCCGTTCATCGCGTCGGTCACCGCACGCGTCGTTTCCTCATCCAGTCCTCCCTGCGGGTCACGCAGTTTGCTTCGCAGCATCGCTGCTTTGACGGGCTCAATCCCCAGTTTGGAAGCGATTTCCTGAGTCAAATGCTCGCCGGCGATCGGAATCTGCTTGATAAAGATAACCTGCAGTCCCTGACCGATAATCACGGTGGTAAAATGACTGCCCAGATCGACCAGCACGCTGGCCACATTCATATCTTCCCTGCGGCGAAGCGATCTCTGAAAACTGCGAAACAGCGCACAGGGAACAGTATCTACGGAAACAGGATCCAAATGGGCCTGTTCGAGCATTTCGATGTGATCCGCCAGCGCCGCCCGCTCCACGCCGAAAAATATCACTTCGGTTTTAATTTCCTCGCCATGAAAGATATCCCCGGCCACCAGATGACGAAGTTCATCTACCTCCGGATCAAGACCCAGGCGCGCCGCGACATCTTCCCTTATGAACTGTTCAATATCTTCCAGTGCGGCGGAGTCGAGACGAAGACTTCGAATTCGAATGATATCGCTGGGCAGACAACTGACCGTCTGCCTGGCGCTGAATCCGCCCTGGCTGTACATCCGTCGAATGGACGAAATAATAAACTCTTTGCGGACAACAGGATCGCTGTACAGAGCCGGATCGATCGGCACATCGGCCGCGGCCGCGACATGAATGGCCTGTCCTTCACGACACAACTGAATCATCTTAATGGAGCTGTGTCCGATATCCAGACCAATCGGCTGCACTTTGCTTTTGCTAAACCAATTCAACATACGACTTTGTTCCCTTGTATTTATTCGCCCGCACACAGTCAAAACGAACTGGGCATTTTTGTACTATTCAATGGTCACACTGCCTGTTAAAGGCTCTACTTTCACGCTGACGGTAAAGGCGCCGACTCTGGATTTGAGGGTCACGACGCCCTGACTATTTAACCGCACAGTCGGCGAGGCGACATTCCCCGGATAGGGTGTCCCGAGATAATCGAACGTAATCGCATTGCTGGCCACGGCGTCAAAATTAACCGAAAGGATATTTACGCTGCTGACGCGATTGTCGGCGGCAAGGCTCACCGTGAAGTTTCTATTGTCCAGAGGATTTTTAATAATATTGCTGGCAGTGCCGCCGGCTTCGCGGATGTCATACGATGATTCATTCACAGTCGAAGTGGACGCATTGTCAGGAACAAAAACTACCGTATAATTTTTCTGCCGTGTAATCGCCAGGCCGCGGGCATAATCCAAATCCGCCGCGATGCGATTGGCGGCTGAGCGCACCTGAACATCGGCCGCGGAGACAAACATCGGAATAGCGACCAGTGCCGCGATACTCAGAATGAGTACGACCAGAATTATCTCGACCAGCGTAAAGCCGCTGGTTTTGTCATTCCGGGCTTGACCCGGAATCCAGCAATGTAAAACTGGATTCCCGCCTTCGCGGGAATGACAGCGATGAGACATTCTCGCATAAAGTTTCCGCGTTTTTCGTTTTTCCATTGTTCAGCCTCTCTTTTTACCGGGCATCTCCGCACCGACTTGGCGGACTGTCCCGCGGTTGTTTCGACTATTGGGCAGGTCGGCTTAACCAGCCGAGCAATTGCCTGAGACGCAAACGGCCCCTGTATAAAACATTAGGAAATCCAGGCCCCCAAGACGCAGAGCAGACCTTGTTTTCGGTGTTAAAAACACCTTTATGCAGGCTTATAATCATTACAATCGCTGCAATCGTTTCCTGCCGGCCCGACCAAGACAGACCGGCGGTGCAAAAACTATTTGGGAAAAGAGATTCCGTCGAAGACAAATTTGTGTTATCGGACATGAAAAAATGAAATGATAAACAGTAAAAGGTAAAATAGAACCGTGTATTATTAACGGCGGATGGAAGAAAACACGGCCGAGCCGTCATTGGGGTTATATACAATATCCGCATATAACATACTGCGGGCCTGCTTGTCGGATGCAGTGCCATACCATGATTCACCGGTCACTTTGTAGACATAAGCGCTGGGATTCGTCGTATTGGGCGCGGCAATCTGCAAATCATAATACCACTTGGAATCCAACGTAAAAGGCAGCGTAGAGATGGCAGCCGTACTGGCCAGAGGTGTCGAATCATAGCTCTGAATAACTGCGCGGGCGTGTTCAAGCCCCGCCCAGGCTAAATAATCGCTCTGATTGCGTAGGCAGAGGTTCTGCCCCGACGCCAGGGCCATATCCGACCGGAACAGAAGTCCCATCGTCACGACCGTCACGGCAAAAACAATAAACAGCACGACCATCAGCGCCATCCCGGAACGTTTTCTGTTGTTTTTGTGTCGTTTCATCTTCACGGTTATTTTCCCCGCAGCGCCGCACAAACCTGATGGGTCTGGGCAACGCTGTTTTCAGTCAGATCAAATTTAACCGTGACAAGTTTATTGCCATCATATCCAAATACGACATTGCTCTGGGCGTTCTGATACTCTCCGGCCTGATTTTTCAATTGATACGTATATGCCGTGGCTATGCCATTTTCTGTAATAGTAATGATATTACTCAATGCGTCTTTGCTGACTATCACTGCTTCATCTGTCAAACCATCGTCGTTTGTATCATATCCAAGGGTCAAATTTCCCTCCAAACTTATCGCCGCCGCGTTGGCCCGCATAATCAAATCCGACAGGCGCGTTTGGATTTGCAGCAGATATGACGTACTCCGGCTCATCCGGTCACAGGTCTCTTTACCGCAAGCCAGCGCATCGGCCATCGTGGCCGCCGCCGCCAGCACAATCGCCGCGATCATCAGAGCCACCAGAAGCTCGACAAGCGTAAAACCAGATTGTTTGTGTTTGTAAAAACGGTTCATTTCAGCCCGGCCAAAGGCCGTTCCTCAATTTTGACTTTTAACTTATGCCTTTTAATTTTTAATCTTTATCCTTATCTCCTATCAGCGTGGTAATTCGCGTGATTTCCGTTGTTCCATAGCTCGCGGCAACGGCAACCTGGATCAGTTTGACCGCAGTGCCGCCGCTGCTTACTTCTATATTATTATTGGCGACCACCGAGCAGCTCAGGTTGGCATACGCGTCGCCGGTATTTCCCATAGCCGCCGCTGTCACGGAATGACCCACCGGATAGGTCGCCTGAATAAGGCCATAGTCAGTCCCCGAGATTTTTTCCATCAGGTCGGCGGCCAGACGCGAGGCGAGAACTCTTCGCTGGGCTTCGACCTGTACCGTACCGGCCGCGGCAAACGCCATGGAAATCCCCGCCGCCGCGATGGCCAGCACAAAGACCGCCATCATCGCTTCCATCAGCGTAAAACCGGATTGGTTTCTGCCTTGTTTCATCCTGTTAAACAGCCTCGCCAAAGGCGGTTCCTCATTTTTACCTTTTTACTTTTGCATTTTTACTTCTTGGGTTCTTTATTATTAATCTCTGT
This sequence comes from Planctomycetota bacterium, assembly GCA_016873215.1. Lineage (GTDB taxonomy): Bacteria > Planctomycetota > Phycisphaerae > Sedimentisphaerales > Anaerohalosphaeraceae > Anaeroglomus. The sequence goes on along the minus strand of VGXU01000016.1, from coordinate 895 downwards.
GTTCTCTGTGGCCTCTGTGGCAAATATTTAATACGCTGTGTGGAACTTATTGTCGCAGGCCCGAAACTGGCCTGTGGCGGCATTGAACCACCAGGCCGTCCCTTCCGTGCCGTCGGGCAGCACATTGGGGTCGTTGACACAGGTAACCGTATTCCGGCTGTCATCGCAGCGGATAAAAGGATTCTCGGGAAATCGCTGAAAATAAGGAAATTCCCCTTTCGTGTCAGGCGATGTCAATTCCCGGATAAAGTCCGAAGGCAGGACGAACTGGCCCGCCTTCTGCTGTCCGGGAAGAAGCCCGTTGTGCTCGGTGCGGTACAATTCAATCGTGCATCGCACCAGATGCAGCGTATCGGACATCTCTTCCAGGCGTCCCTGTCCGGCAGCCTGACTGAAATGAGGAACCGCCGCCGCCGCAACCGTTAATAAAACCGCCGCGCCGATGGCAATTTCCAGCCAGGTGGAGCTGGGATTGAGTTGGGGTGAATTTTCTTCCATAACTCGTCGGCCCTGAATCTCACACTATCAATTCTTCTATGTTCATTCGCCCATCAAAAAAATTGAGAATTAAGAATTGAGAAATTAATTTTACTTACTCTTAATTCTACATTCTAAATTCTCAATTCTACATTCCATCCTGCAGGAGACCCGTAAGACAAAATTTTACAGCAGAAAAACGCCGGCCGGAAGATTCCTCTTCCGACCGGCGGTTGATTTACGCACTATTTAGTAAACATCGTAAGGTGCAGGTGCCGCAAACGTCCAATCGTTGCCGGTTACAGTATAGAGCCAGTCTGTCCCTATGGCGTTTGCTCCGGTAAAGGGATTGTTAGGAATCTTAACCTGGAGGTAAGGTCCAAGGGTAGGAGTCCCAGTTGTCGTAACGGCCATAAAA
>VGXU01000015.1 GCA_016873215.1 Planctomycetota bacterium | reverse complement strand
GTGGGTGGATGTGGCTACCGCAGTCTTCGGCATCGCCGCGGCAACGCTGGTTTCTTATCTTACTTTTCTCATTGCCGCAAAAAAACAACCGCCCGAAATTAATTCGCCTTAGGCCAATAGCGGCGCAGAAATATTTTTGAACCTGGATTTGCAGTTTTCAATTTTGGATTTTTATGCCCTGGGGAGGTCTTTCCAGTCGGGGCGGATGATTTCATCCTGTTTGAGCATACAGACGCCTTCGGGGCAGGAACCGATATCCGGGACAATCGATTTACTCGCACGGATATCGAGTAGTTTATTGCAGAAGTTTGCGCCGGCCAGGTGGGCACAGGGGTATCCGCCGCCGAATCGCGGATTGATTTCGAGCAGCTGCGGCCCATCGGGGGACAAAATCACATCCACATCCGCAGGCCCGAATAACTGCATCGCTTCCAGAAGTTTTTTGCCGAATTCAATCAATGCCGGATTGTTTGTACTGATCGCCTTGTCGGTCTCGCCGGCCCGCATCGCCAGTTTCCTTTTGCAATAGACGCTGACAGGTCGGAATTGCTCATCGCCGAACAGATCATAGCCATACTCCGGCCCTTCGACAAACTGCTGAATCAGCGGCTCCGGACAGCCGTCAATGGCGCCGCGAAGCTGAATTTCATCGCCGCAATAGGAAATATCAAACGATGCGCTGCCTTTGCGGGGTTTGACGACCAGCGGCCAGTGCATTTTGCCGGCCTTGATATAACCCAGTGCCTCTTCAATTGTCAAAACGGTTCGCGGCATCGCAATGCCATTTTGACTGGCCCATTGCCATGTAAGGTATTTATCAAAAGTCATCTCAATCATAGCAAGCGGCGAGACCACCGCCATGATGTTATTTCGGACAAAATCTTCCCGCCGGCGGGTCAGGACATCCAGTTCCGGGTCAATCAGGGGGATAACAATATCGATATGATTATCTTTACACAGGGTCAGAAGTTTGTCGCAGTAGCCGGGATTGGCCACTTCCGGCAGGATACGGCGGTTGTCGCAATACACAAAGCCGGGGGCATACGGGCTGGAATCCACGCCCCAGACCTGACCGCCCTGGCCCAGCGCCTCCTTAAAGTATCTGACCAGATAGCCTCGCCTACCGACGCTGGAAAATAAAACCTGCATCCTCTGTTTCTCCCATGGAAAGTTTCTCTCTCTGCCAGTAAATAATTATACGAAATGACGTTGGAAAACGCAAACAGATAATCTATGTCGAAATTGGGAATTTCGGACGATCAGATTCCTTCCGGCGTTTCGATTTTAATCCTGAAACGGCTCATCGCTGCGAATGGTGACGTTTTGGCGGCCATTGTTATCGGAACGCTTCATTTTATACAGGATGAGCCAGGTGCGGATGGCGTAGCCGATGGCGGAAAAACCCGCCATAAAGAACACCGCGGCGGCCAGAAACGCAAAAATATCCCGGAGGATAAATACGAGCATCCCGAAGCCGATAAGGAACAATCCGCCGACGAAGCTGCTTTTGGCGAGCGTCCTGCCTACCTGATACTCTACCGGCCTGGAAAAGAAGAAACGAAACATAAAATTTCCTTTCTTATGTTTTCAGCACTTCGGCGATGGCCGTGCACAGCGGTTCCATATTTGCTTTGGTCATCCCGGCGACGTTGATGCGTCCGCCGCCAACGATGTAAATGCCGTATTTTTCTTTGAGCGTTTTGACCTGTTCGTCGTTTAAGCCGCTGAACGAAAACATTCCATATTGATGCGTCAAAAACGAAAAGTCCTGTTTGACGCCTTTGGCTTTCAGAGTGGCCACGAATAATTCCCGCATTTGTTTGATGCGCCGGCGGATTTCGGCGACTTCGTCTTCCCATTCTTTGTGCAGTTCGGGATTGTTCATCACGGTCGCCACGACCGCCCCGCCGTGGCTGGGCGGATTGGAATAAATCTGGCGAATTGTTGTTTTAAGATGGCTGAACGCTTTGTCCGTTGCTTCCTGTGTTTCGCTTTTGATGGTGATTGCGCCGACGCGCTCGTTGTACAGGCCGAAGTTTTTGGAAAATGAACTGCATATAATCATTTCATCCAGCGTTCCGGCCAGAAGGCGGACACCTTCGGCGTCTTCTTCCAGGCCGCGTCCGAGGCCCTGATAGGCAAAATCCACCAAAGGAAACAATTCGTTTTCGCGGATGGCGGCGGCGATTTTTTTCCATTGTTCCGGCGCCGGGTCGATGCCGCTGGGATTATGACAGCAGGCATGCAGGAGAATGATGTCGCCGGGGGTCATTACTTTGATGGCAGTCAGCATTCCGTCGAGGTTCAGACTGCGGGTCTGGGCGTTGTAGTAGGCGTATTTGCCGACGGCAAATCCGGCGGCACCGAAGACGCCGTTATGATTGGGCCAGGTCGGATCGCTGACCCAGATTTTGGCGCTGGGTTTGAATTTTTTGAGAAATTCGCCGGCAACACGAAGGGCGCCTGTGCCGCCGGGGGTGTGGGCGGTGGCGGCATAGACTTTGGCGTTTTTGCCGAAGACTAATTCCTGTACACACTTGCCATAGGCAGGTGCGCCGGTGATCGGCAGGTAGTTTTTGGTCTTTTCGGTCTCGACAAGGATTTTTTCAGCCTTGTGGACGCAGTTCATGATGGGCGTTGTGCCCGCCTCGTCCTTATAAACACCTACACCGAGGTTGATCTTGTTGGGGTTGGTGTCCTTGTTAAACGCTTCCGTCAGGCCCAGAATCGGGTCGGCCGGAGCCATTTCGAGCTTTTCAAACATTGTCCGCTCTCCTGAAATCGATAAATTACAATACTTTAGATATTCAAAAACCCGCGAGGTTATACCGCATTTTAAGGTAAAAGGCAAGCGGCAAAAGTATCGCCCCTGCAAGGGCTTGAGGGAAAGCGGCGAGCATCGGTTCCGGGCGTTTACACGCCCGGCTATTGTATGCCGTCCCTTCGGGACTAAATTGAAAAAAGAAACGGGCATGGCGAGAAGCCAGGCCCGTTGGTGAGAATCTGATTTTTTACAATACTCTCAAGAGTAAACCTGCCCATGCAAGCATGGGCAGGGCACCCGATAAATCATAGGGTTTTTGGGATTAGTACATGCCGCCCATGCCGCCCATACCGCCCATGCCACCCATGCCGCCCATGCCGCCGCCAGCGGGCATTGCGAGCATTTCTTTCTTTTCGGGGATTTCGCTGACGATGGCGTCGGTCGTCAACAAGAGCGACGCAATGGATGCGCCATTCTGCAGCGCGGTGCGCTCGACCTTGGTCGGGACAATCACGCCAAATTTGATCATATCGCCGTATTCCTTGCGGACGGCGTCGTAGCCGAAATTCTTTTCTTTGGATTCCATTACCTTCTGGGCGACGATGGAACCGTCGAGGCCGGCATTGACGGCAATCTGCTTGATGGGAGCGATCACGGCCCGGCGGACGATATCGACGCCGATTTGTTCATCGCCGGTGGTTTTGATCTTATCGAGCACCGAAAGGCACTTGAGCGATGAGATGCCTCCGCCGGGGAGAATGCCTTCTTCGACGGCGGCACGGCAGGCGTGCAGGGCATCTTCGACGCGGGCCTTCTTTTCTTTCATCTCGGCTTCGGTGGCCGCACCGACTTTGATGACGGCGACGCCGCCGGCGAGCTTGGCGAGACGTTCCTGCAATTTTTCGATGTCATAATCGCTGGTAGTGTTTTCGATTTCGCGTTTAATCTGCTCGATGCGGCCTTTGATGTCGCCGGTCTTGCCCGCGCCTTCGATGATGGTTGTAGTGTCCTTATCCATCTTTTGGTATTTTCGATTTCGCGTTTAATCTGCTCGATGCGGCCTTTGATGTCGCCGGTCTTGCCCGCACCTTCGATGATGGTTGTGGTATCTTTATCCATCGTGACGCTTTTGGCCTGGCCGAGCTGATTGAGCTTGAGATTTTCGAGCTGGATGCCGAGGTCTTCGAAGATGGCTTCACCGCCGGTGAGGATGGCGATATCCTGAAGCATGGCTTTGCGTCTGTCGCCGAAGCCGGGGGCCTTGACGGCACAGACGTTGAGTACACCGCGGAGCTTATTGACGACGAGCGTGGCGAGGGCTTCGCCTTCGACATCTTCGGCGATGATGACGAGCGGCCGGCCGGCCTTGGCAACCTGTTCCAGGAGCGGAATCATGGATTTGATCGCACTGACTTTCTTTTCATAGATGAGGATGAAGGGTTTTTCGAGGACGCAGGTACGTTCTTCGACGTTGGTGATGAAATGCGGGGAGAGGTAGCCTTTGTCGAACTGCATGCCTTCGAGCAATTCAACGGCGGTTTCGAGCGATTGGCCTTCTTCGACGGTGATGACGCCGTCTTTGCCGACTTTGTCCATCGCCTGAGCGAGGGTCTTGCCGATTTCGGCATCCTGATTGGCCGAGCAGGTTGCGACCTGTTCGATCTGTTTGCCGGATTCGACGGGGATGCACATTTTCTTAAGTTCGGCGACGAGAGCGTCCACGGCTTTGTCGATGCCGCGCTTGACCTGCATGGGGTTTGCGCCGGCGGTTATGTTTTTGAGGCCTTCTTCGAAAATCGCTTCGGCGAGAATGGTCGCGGTAGTGGTGCCGTCGCCGGCGACGTTGCTGGTTTTAGAGGCGACTTCCTTGACCATTTGCGCGCCCATATTTTCATAGGCGTCGGTCAGCTCGATTTCCTTTGCGACGGACACGCCGTCTTTGGTGACGGTGGGCGAGCCATAGGATTTTTCGAGGATGACGTTTCGGCCGCAGGGGCCGAGTGTGATTTTGACCGCGCGGGCCAGTTTGCGAACGCCTTCGCGGATGGCCGCGCGTGCATCCGTACCATACGCTATTTTTTTAGCTGCCATATTATGCTTTCTCCTGTATTTTCCTTTTAGTTTTTTCTTAGTTGAAATTCGGAACTTATCCGTTCTGGATTCCGGCTTTCGCCGGAATGACAGATGCAATGACTAAAAAAGGTTCCTGGCCTTTTTTAGCCTTCGATGATGGCCATAATTTCGGATTCGTCCATAATGAGGTATTCTTTGCCGTCCATTTTAACTTCAGAGCCGGCATAGCTGGTAAAGAGGACTTCCTGGCCTTTTTTGACGTTCATCGGGGCGCGGGAGCCATTGTCCAGTATTTTGCCTTCTCCGACGGCGATGACTTTGCCGCGCTTGGGCTTTTCCTTGGCCGAGTCCGGCAGGACGATTCCGCCGGCAGTTTTACTCTCCGCCTCTGTCCGCTGGATAATCACCTTATCCGCCAACGGTCTGATATTCATTGTGTGCTACTCCTTTCCAACAAAAAATCATATTTCAGTTTTGGCATATTATACACATACGAAAGAAAATTGCTATCGCAAATGATGTGCCAGCGATTGAGAGCAAGCCTGTCGCGAAAAACGCAAATCTTTTCAAATAATAAACTTACGTATTACTTAATCCGTCTTTTAATACGTTTTGGCTCATTTGTCAATATCCGTTTTTCTGCCAACATGACAGTCATGGGTCGCCATTATTGAGTCCGTTGGGGGGTGCAGGACAAAGCCGGCGGAAGAAAACGGAAGGCGCCGGGAGGGTAAAAAACGCTTTTTTATTCGGCTTCTCCAGAAAATCGTTGACCTTAGCGGGGTCGATTACTATAATGCCGCGGATTTTGTGCCTATAGTTTTTCAAAAACCTTTATGCGGGAGAAAACAGTGGAAAATGCAGTTGAATTCTTGCGACAGAAGCTTTCTGCGGACAATTTCAGTCGATTGGCCGCCATTGCCAACCCGAAGATGCATGCCTTTGTGGCTGAGGCTATCGCATTGACGGAGCCGGCGGAGGTGGTTGTCTTTACCGACAGCGGTGAAGATACGGCCACGATTCGCAAGTGGGCGATAAACGGCGGCGGCGAAAAACCTCTGGCGGCACGGGGGCATACATTCCATTTCGACGGCGCCAACGACCAGGGCCGGGACACGTTCAGCACGAAATATCTGCTGCCCAAGGGAATGGTCCTCGGTGAAAGTCTCAACTCCATCGACCGCCAGGAGGGGTTGGATGAGGTGAAGGGTTTTCTGAAAGGCTCGATGAAGGGGCGGAAGATGCTGGTATGTTTCTGGTGTCTGTGTCCGACAAATTCGGAGTTTTCGATTTCGTGCATTCAGCTTACGGATTCGCCGTATGTGGCACACAGTGAAAGCATTTTGTACCGGCCGGGATATGAGCAGTTCAAGAAATTATCCGCCGACGGCGAGTTTTTCCGGTTTCTGCACAGCGAAGGCGCGGTTGATGAAAACGGATGCAGTATAGAATGGCAAAAACGGCGGGTCTATATCGACTTGATTGACGATATGGTGTATTCGGTCAACACGCAGTATGCGGGCAATACGGTTGGGCTGAAAAAGCTGGCGCTGCGTCTGGCGATTCAGAAGGCGAGCAAAGAAGGCTGGCTGGCGGAGCATATGTTTGTGATGGGTGCGCGCGGGCCGAAAGGCCGGACGACTTATTTTACGGGAGCGTTTCCGTCGGCATGCGGCAAGACTTCCACGGCGATGCTGCCGGGGCAGACGATTGTCGGCGACGATATTGCGTATTTCCGCAAACGCAAAGGAAAGATGTACACCGCTAATGTGGAACAGGGCATTTTCGGGATTATTGAAGACGTCAATGCCAAGGATGACCCTGTGATTTTTGAGGCGCTGAATACGCCGGGCGAAGTAATTTTCGGAAATGTGCTGATTAAGGACGGCAAGCCTTACTGGCCGGGGATGGGCCGGGAACTGCCGGACAGCGGCGTGAATTTTACGGGCGAATGGCACAAGGGCAAACTCGACAGCGAAGGCAAGCCTGTGCCGGCGGCGCACAAAAATGCCCGCTATACGATTCGGCTGTCGGCGCTGGCGAATCTTGACCCTGAAGCGGACAACCCGGATGGCGTTCCCGTCGGCGGCATTATTTATGGCGGACGCGACAGTGATACGCTTGTGCCGGTCGAGCAGGCATTCGATTGGACCGAGGGCATTATTACCAAAGGCGCATCGATTGAATCGGAAACGACGGCAGCAACGCTGGGTCAACAGGGCGTGCGGAAATTTAATATCATGGCCAACCAGGATTTTGTGTCGATTCCGCTGGGACGGTATATTCAGAATAACCTGGATTTCGCCAGAGAGGTGAAGAATCCGCCGCTGATTTTTTCGGTGAATTATTTTCTGTGTGATGAGGCCGGCAAATTTCTCAACGGCAAACTCGACAAGATGATTTGGCTGCTATGGGCGGAATTGCGGGTGCATAACGAAGTTGACGCGATTAAGACACCGACGGGGTGGATTCCGAAATATGAGGATTTGGCGTCGCTATTCAAGAGCAAGCTGAATTTCGAGTACACAAAAGAGATGTATGTCAAGCAGTTTATGATTCGCGCGGCGAACCTGATTGTCAAGTTTGAGCGTGTGGAAAAAGTCTATCGGGAAAAAGTGCCTGATACGCCGCAAATCGTTTATGACACCTTCGTGGTTATCCGCAAGCGATTGCAGGAAGTCGACGCCAAGTACGGCAATTCCATCAGTCCGCTGGATATAAAATAAGACCCAGAAATACCAGTATTATAAAGGCCGACGGAAACGAACCCGCCGGCCTTTTTTATTTTTCCCTAAAAAGTTGACTTCCGAGGCCTGTTTTTGTAGAATGATTAAATATTAAAAATATGGCAGCAGGGTAGGAAAAAACCGTGTAATTTCTGGGGAGTGGATGAATAAATTCATTCAATTTTTCAAAAGATCCTATGCAGGGGGTATCCCGGCCGGCAGAAAGACTAAATTTCATTTTTCCGCGATATTATTTTTGCTGATACTCGGTGTGCCGGCCTGGGCTGCGCCTGTCAGTCCGGAACATGCGGGCAAGGCGGGTAAACAATTTCTGTCGCATCGCAATCACTTCGCCAGGCTTTCCAAGACGAACGCACCGGCTGCCGCGAAATCAAAAAAACAAGTCCGAGACGTCGCCCCACTGCAAAAAGATGACGCCACAATCGGTTATTTGGTTCAGTTGGAACCGCAGGGCTATATTTTAATGTCGGCCGACGACCACGCCCCGCCGGTCAAGCTTTACAGTGAAGACAGTTCGTTTGAACAACTACCGCTGGGCTTCCGAGCCGTTATCGAAACGGAGCTGCGTGAAGATTTGGCGTGGCTGTCGCTGATGTCGGGGCAGGAGACGGAATTTCATCGCCAATGGGATTCCCTGCTTGGAACAGAACCCAACACAGTCCAGTTGGCCAGCCCCGACACCGTTCTTTTGACGACATCCTGGAATCAAGGCAACCCCTACAATTACTACTGCCCCGCCGCCAGCGGCGGGCCGGACGGGCGAGCCTGGGCCGGCTGCGGCGCGACTGCGATGGCCCAGATTCTGCGGTATCACTATTGGCCGGTGGCGGTGACGGCGGATCACAGTTATTACGACGGCGCCGGCTCATGCACGGGAACATATTCCATCAGCGACGCCGGGATGGGGAATTACGACTGGGCCAATATGCCGGTTTCCATATCCAGTTCGAGCACCACGGCACAAAAACAGGCGGTTGGACAGTTGATATACCATTGCGCCGTCGCCACGTATTCCGATTTTGAGTACAACGGCACAGGAGCTTACCCAGACGATGTACCCGACGCACTGAGGAACTATTTTGATTATACATGTAATGATTATGTGTCCAAAAGCGGCTATACTGAGTCGGCCTGGTATAGCAAGATTGCGACGGATATTGACGCAGGCCGGCCTGTGTTCTACGCGATGTGGGAAGCCAACGGCGGCAATGGTCATGCCGTCGTCTGCGACGGCTATCGCAACGGTAACGAGATGCATCTCAATCTTGGCTGGTCCGGCTCCGGCACCTTATGGTACAGCCTCAGCAGCGTCAGCTACGGCGGGTACACGTGGACGACACACGGGGCGGTTTTTAATATTACCCCGATATCACGCGGCTCGCTGCACATTACGCTTAGCCCGCAGGGAGCAATAGATTCCGGCGCGAAATGGCGGAGAATGGGGACAACGACGTGGTTTAACAGCGGCGACACGGAAACCGGTATTCAGGCGGGCAGTTATACGGTTGAATTTAAGAAAGCCTTTGGCTGGGCGACACCGGCCAATACCGCCGTTTCCATCACCAAAGACCAGACAATGGAAATCGCCGCTGTCTATACGTCATTGCCGGAAATCACCATCGGCACCGGAACGTCAACAGATTATTACCCCCTGCGTACTTCTTACCATGATGTGAGAACTCAGACGATTTATCCGGCCAGTGAAATCGGCGGCGCCTGTACTTTGTATTCGCTTGCGCTGAATGTCGGGACAGTCCCCGGCCAGGCGATGAATAATTTTACCATCCGGATGAAACACACCGACCTGAGCGTTTACGGCAGTTCGCCGAACTGGGAATCGACCGGCTGGACAATCGTATATCAAGCGAATCAATCCATCACAACCACAGGATGGGTGGAGTTTATATTTTCCACGCCGTTCGAATATAACGGCACACAAAATCTGATGGTGGATATATCGTTTAACAACAGTTCTTCTACATCGGACGGCACCTGTCGATATACCTCACTGGGAACTTATCGGTCCATCTACTACCGGACAAACAGCGGTTACGGCGACCCCTTAACCTGGGCAAGCAGAACACCGACTCCCTATCGCACCACCAACGTCCCCAACATTCGTTTGACGATTGCGTCGAAAACGGCGGACTTGACCGGCGATGGGTTTGTCAATATGGCGGACTTTGCCGTGTTGGGTCCGTGGTGGCAGAGCGGCTGCGATGTAACAAACGACTGGTGCGACGGGGCCGATATCGACTGGTCCGGGCAATCCGATTTGCTCGACCTGGAAGAATTCGTTTCCTATTGGCTTGAAGGAGCATAGTTTACGGAACAATCCAAGTTGCAAAACCAATAAAAAAAGCCGTGAGGGATTAGCTCACGGCTTTTGTTTTTCGGTTTCTATTCGCTTACAACTGCCAGTCGGCGGGATAGCGAATTTTGTCAGCGGCGATATTGAAGCCGCGGCTGAGCGAATCGACCAGCGCCGAGGTGCGTTTGAGCTGACTTCCCGTGGCGGGGTTACTGTTGCGGTCGGCAATGACACAAATCCGAATCGTTCCATCGGAGGCGGCGACATATTCCTGTCCAGACCAACTGGACGTATAATCAATCTGTCCATCCTCGGCGCCTTTGCCGTTGCAGACGAGGAAATGGAAGCCCGTCCTGCCCTGGCTGAACATTTGTTTCAGGTCGCCCTGACCGGTATGACTGTAATAGACTTCGATGCTGTTCCATGTGCTTTTCCGGGCGGAAATGGAATCCATCGTGACTTTTTGAATGGGGTCCAGCCGAAGATAGCTGGCCAGACTATAGGCCCCCCGTGCGGGTCCGTGGTCATCGATCGCCATTAAGACAAAACCGCCGATGGTCATCGACGCCGTCAATGTCACCAAAACTCTTACTGTACGTGTTTGATTCGCCTTCATAAATTCGTCAACCTGCGATAATCCCTTCTTCCGTGTTCCATCCATAGAATCGGCATCCTGCTACATCGGCGAAGGAAAAACAATTACTCTACAATTTTACCGTTTTTTTTCGCCCTTTGCAATAAAATTTACCATATTTTTTGCCGCCTGTAGTGATTTAAACGACTTTTTGAGCAACTTTTTCATTTGCTTTGCCTTTTCGCAAAATCCGTCTCCTGAAGAGGTCTCTTTGGCGTTCTTTACCGTCTGATAAAACGATTTACCTGACAAAAGACTTGACGGCCAGAGCCGGATATGCGATAAGGATGGAGTTCATTGAGGAGATGCGTTATGTCAGAGATGGATGTCATACGCCAGATCGCCGAAGAAGTAATGAAAGTCCCGACCCTGGCCGGGGTGAATGATAACTGGTTGTGGGACCGCACCTTGCGGATTCTCCGTAATGTCGAACATATTTGCCGGACACCTGAGCTGGCCGGGCGAAACACCCCGACAGACCGGTTTTGCCTGATTGTCGCGACGTATTTCGCCGATGCGGGTTTCGCGCGATGGGCGGATGCCGAAGACACCTCCAGCCGATTAGTCCTTTCGGATGTCAGCCAGACCGACCTGCGAGATTTTTCCACCCAAATTGTCACCGACCGTCTCAGCGGGGCCATTACGGGGCCCAAAATCGAGAAAATAGGCAAGATAATTATGGAGTCAGCGAATCGCTTTACTGAGATGATTGAGGCGATGATTTTATCCGACGCGCGAAATCTGGAAGATATGGGGGCTGTCGGTCTGTTCCATGAGTTTCGCAAATATGTCATCCACGGCAAGGGCGTTGCGGATGTTCTGGACAGTTGGAAGCGGAAAATTGACTATCGTTATTGGCAGGCCCGTCTGAAGGAAAGTTTCCGTTTTGACTCAACCCGCAAGCTGGCCGAACAGCGTTTCAGCGCTGCGGAGTACTTTATGAACCAGCTTCAGGTGGAACACAGCGCTCGCGACCTTGAAGAGCTGCTTCTTGAATCCCTGCAAAGCCCCAAGAAAACGACGGAGTCTTCCCGCGTTTGAGTCATTTAGAACAAAATAAGAAGGATTCGGCCATGGAACACAACCCGGTCACGGCTATTTATCCGGGGTCGTTTGACCCGATTACCAGGGGACATCTGGACGTTATCCGCCGGGGCAACAAGATGTTTGACAGGCTGATTATCGCCGTCGGACAGAATCCAGGCAAGGAGGAATTGTTCAGCCGGGAGGAGCGGGTGGAGATGATTCGCCGGCTGGTGGCGGATATGCCGCGGGTCAGTGTTGAAAGTTTTGACTGCCTGACGGTGGAATTCGCGGCCCGGAAAAAAGCGGACGTGATGCTGCGGGGCCTGCGAAACCTCTCGGACGTACAGTATGAGTTTCAATTGGCGATGACCAACCGGACGGTGGCGGGGATTGAGACGGTTTTTATAATGACCAGCGAAGAATTCGGTTACGTCAGTTCGACGATTGTCCGGCAAATCGCCATGCTGGGCGGCGACGTCTCGAAACTACTCCCTCAGTCGGTTTACCAGCAATTGCGTCAAAAACTAACCCAAAGTCCTCCCAAGGCCGAAAACGACCTGCCGGAATAATTGAGGTCGGCTGCAAAGCCCGATGCCGGCGTTGTCGGGCCAAAATCGTCCTCGACGTAGTATTCCGCTACGCCTACGGAGATTTTGCCCCTGCCGCCTTGGCCTCGTGCTTTTCGCTCGACCTCATCGAGAAAAAGTTATTCGGATAGACTCTAAATCCTGCAAATTATAAGAGCGAAATCATTTTCTGAAGGATTTTTCCCACAACCTGTTCGTGATTGAGGCCCGCAGTGTGAATCGTGATATCGGCGTATTTTTCGTAAAGCGGCTTTCGTCTTTCATAGAGGCTTTCGAGCGTCTGTCCCGGCTCGATGACGACTCCCCTGCCGGCGACATCGTCCAGCCGCTGCTGTAAAATCTCCAGCGGCAGTTCGAGATAAATGACCTGGCCGGTTTGTTTGAGATGTTTCATTGCGGAATCGTAATAGACAACGCTGCCGCCGGTGGCGATGACGGAGTTGGTGATGTCAAGGCATTCGACGTATTGTCGTTCAATCTCACAGAACCCATCGAGGCCGTGACGGTCGATGAGTTCGCATAGGCCGGCGTTGGTAGCCGCCTGAATAAGCACGTCAGTATCGAGAAAATACCGCCCCATCGCCTTGGCCAGGAGGACTCCGACGGTGCTTTTGCCTGCGCCGGGCATACCAATTAAGATTACATTGTTCACTGGATTTGTTTTTTCCATTCGAGAATCTCCCTCGGCGTGGAAAGACTGCCCGGCGGAAGTTTTGCCAGCAGCGTTTCGATAAATTCGGCTTCGCCGATGGATTCGGGGTCGTGGGAATCGGAGCCGAAAATCAATTTGACGCCGGCATCAAGGGCAACAGCGTAAATTTCATGCCATTTTTCCGCAAACTCCGGCGGCAAACGTCTTCCGGTCAATTCGTTCAATTCCCATGCGATACGATTTTTCGCCGACAATTTCGCAGCTTTTTTGAAGACTTTCAACGCCCTGGACCAGTTGACTTTAGGCCCAACCGCGGCAGCCAACAGCCTGCCGGGGTGCGCCAATGTGTGAATTCGCGGATTGGAAACGATGCCCAGCAGCGTGCTTTCCCAATACCGCATAAAGGTCGGCTCGTCGAGACTGTTATGTTCCGGCTTCCACGGGTAATTGCCAACGGTGGGCACATAATGAAAGCCGGCAATCAGATAATCCACGCTTTTCAGGATATTCGCCGCCAGTCGTCCGTCGGTAAAATCGGAATCGACATCCACTTCGGCGCCGATGACAACCGGCAGTTTCGGCGGTGCTTTTTTCAAGTCCTGCCGGATTTTTTCGACGATGCCGGCGGACGCATTATCGTAAATATGGTCGGTAATTGCAATTGTCTCGAGATTCAGTTCTTCGGCACGACGGCAAATAACCTCGACGGTCATTCCCGGCGCGTGACCACAGTATTCCGTATGAATATGAAAATCATATCGCATCATTGGTTATTCGTCCGTTTCATATTCGCCCGCAGATACCAGCACATCCCGGCGGCAATGAGATAGCCCAGGGGTGCCAGAAATAAGACAAAATTCAGGCTTGTCTTCTGCGCTACCGGCGCCAGCAGGCGCGGCATAAAGCCGGCAATCAGCCACGTTCCGCCAACAATCAGTCCCATACGCCCGCCGAGGTTGCCGCCGCGGGACTGGCGGGCCATACTGACCATTAAAGGGTATGCGCCATAGCAAAGCAAGCCCGCAATGGCAATCAGCGCCACCGAGCCGCGATGGGTGATCAGGCCGGGGTACAGCAATCCGAAGGGGACGCCCGCGGCCAGCATCCATGTACACAGTTTTAATTCGCCATGACATGCCGCATAGCGGGAGATGAGCATCCCACCAAAGCCGCCGGCCAGACTGAACAGCATTACCGAAAATCCGCCGAAGGTCAATTCAAACCCGGCCTTGTCAATGGCCTGCGGTATGGCCCATATCAGTACGGATGATGCACTGCCGGCGACAACCGTCGTGATATACAACGGCCAGAACGGAACCGCCTGAGCCGACGAAATCGGCACCGCATCAGGCTCCAGACTTTCCTGAGATAATCGAACCCGCAAGAACAGCAGAACCAAGCCGGTTATAATTGATGTCGCACAGAAACACCACAGCATCGAAAAGCCCCACCGCTGCACCAGTGCCGTCGCCGCCCAGCCGCCAAAAGCAAAGCCTATGACACCCCCGGCCATAAAAACCGAGGTGCTGACGGCCGAGGAAATTTTATCGAGCGTATGCACCGACCGCAGAAATTCCGGATGTGTCATCCCGACGCCGAGGCCGCAGACAAACAGCATCACCACGAGTGGCCAGAAAGAGCTTTGTGTTCGGGGCAGAAGAATCAGGCCGCCAAGAAAAAGTGAACACGCAAGTCCCAGATACAGAAACAAAGGCCGGGTCTTGTCGGCGCGCAGATGGCCCATTACGACCTGAATGCCGTTTGCAGCCATGAGAAAATACACCAGCAGCGAGGCGCCAGAGGATAAATTAAAATGAAAATCTTTCTGTACTTCGGGTAAGAGCGTGTGCATGGTGCCGGGAAAGCAGTCCACGACAAAATGACCCGCCGTCAGTGCCAGCAGGATGGCCCATTGCCGGGAAATATGTGAATTAGAGTCCGTAATCGCAATCTTCAAAGTAAATCATCCTGTGTTGAAAAAATTATTTATCCATAACCAAGCGCCATCCGTCGGGGTCACACTTCGCCCGACAGAGGGAATCAAATAAATTCGTCATATTTTCAGAGGTAAAAACCGTCTTAGGACTGCCGACAGCAATCACTTTACCGTCTTTGAGCAGCAGCGCCTGATTCATCCATCCGCCGATCTCCTCGAGATGATGGGTGACAAAAATAATCGCCGGGGCATCGGGCATCGCGGCCAGACGTTCCAAATCCCGCAGAAACCGCATTCTTGCCGCCGGGTCAAGACCTGCACAGGGTTCGTCAAGAATCAGGAGTTTGGGGCGATTGACCAGCGCCCGTGCGATTAAGACTCTTTGTTGTTCGCCCTGTGAAAGCGTATTAAAAGACTGCAGTGCCACTGCTTCGGCCTTCATTATCTTCAACGATTCTTCGGCACGGGCGTACTCTTCAGGCGTAAAGTCGCGGAACAATCCCAGCGACGCTTCAAGGCCGGAGGCAACCACGTCAATCGCACAGTCCTGTATCGGCAGTTTTTGTTCGATGGCGGTGCTGACCCAGCCGATATGTTTTCGCAGCTCAGGAATATTCGTTTCACCGAATTGTTTGCCTAAGACTTTCACCTGTCCCGATGTCGGCCATTCATAGCCGGTGATGATTTTGAGCAGTGTTGTCTTGCCGGAACCATTAGCACCCATCAGCGCCCAGTGCTGGCCTGTTTCGATCCACCAGTGAACGCCGGATAAAATCTTATGCCCCTGACGAACGAAAGAAACATTTTCAAGTTCAATAACCACTGGCATTATTTTTCTACACCGCCGGGATGAATTTTTTGCCGGTCAGACGTTCGTATCCTTCGATGTATTTGGCGGCTGTTTTTTCGACGATGTCGGCAGGCAATTCGACACCGGGGCCGGACTTGTTGAATTTGATGTCTTCGAGGTAGTTGCGGACAAACTGCTTATCGAAACTTTCCTGGTCGCGTCCGGGCTGATATTTATCCCGCGGCCAGAAACGCGACGAATCCGGCGTAAGAACTTCGTCAATCAGAATGATTTTGCCGTCGATTTCGCCCCATTCGAATTTCGTGTCGGCCAGAATAATACCTTTCGATTCGGCATAAACGGAGGCCTTTTTAAAAATCTCGATGCTCTTGTTCTTCACATAGGAGGCCTTTTCCCAACCCATAATCTCCACCGCCTTTTCGAAACTGATGTTTTCATCATGTGCGCCCTGTTCGGCCTTGGTGGAAGGCGTAAAAATCGGTTCGGGGAGTTTGTCGCATTGTTTCAGCCCCGCCGGGGGCCGGATGCCGCAAACGGTACCCTGCTTTTGATATTCCTTCCAGCCGGAGCCGGCAAGATAGCCGCGGACGATGCACTCCACCGGCAGCACTTTGGTTTTTTTGACCAGCATCGACCGCCCGGCCAGTTGGTCGGCGTAATCGCAGAACGGCTTGGGATACTTTTTCACGTCATCGCTGAGCAGGTGGTTTTCGACTACGCCGGTCAGAAACGAAAACCAGAATTTGGAAATCTGCGTCAAGACCTGCCCCTTGCCGGGGATGCCGGTCTTCATAATGACGTCAAAGGCGCTGAGGCGGTCTGAGGCGACCAGCATCAGTTTGTCGCCGAGATCGTAAATGTCCCGTACTTTGCCGTGCCTGACAAAAACATTGGGTATCTGTGTCTGTAAAACTACATTAGCCATACTATTTCTCCGGTTTTTGCTGGGGTAATGAACTTCAGCAACGGCGCCGAATATCGGAGGTAATATAAGGGCAAACCCGCCTTTTGAAAACCGAAAAATTTTCTTATCGTCGCAGTGGGTGGAAACCACCCACCCTACGGGATGGAAATTTATTTGTCGGCCAGTTTGTATATTTCGCCGCCGGCCAGAAGGAATGCGCCAAGTCCGTAATCCTCAAAATCCGGCTTGTGGTCGTAGGTTATCGGCTGGCCATCAGAGGGCTGTTTGCCCGTACCCTGGACATAACCGAGAAAGCCGTCGGCATGAACGGCGTCATTGGCCACCGCGTTCCAGCTTTTGATAACGACCGGCAGATATTTATCCTTATCGAGGATGCCTTTATTGATTCCCCATGCTGTCCCGTAAGTAAACAATGCCGTGCCGCTGGTTTCTTTGCCGCCGAAATTATTGGGGTCGTGCAGACTGGCGTTCCAGAAACCGTCAGGCCGCTGCACCGCCGCGATGGCGGCGGCCATATCTTTGAAATCACCGAGATATTCGTCGTACCCGGCGGCATTTGTCGGCAAGATATCCAGCACCCGCGCCAGCGCAGCCAGCACCCATCCGTTGCCGCGAGACCAGTAGCAATTTTTGCCGTTCGGCTCTTTATACGGCGGGTCGAAGTCTTTATCGCGCCACCACAGATGGTCTTCGGGGCTGTATAATCCCTTGTCGCCGTGAGAGGATTTGGTGTACTGGTATATCTGGTGCATCTTATCGAAATATCGGCGGTCTTTATAAACCAGGCCCAGCCGGGTATAGACCGGCATCGCCATCTGCATCGCGTCAATCCACCACCAGTCGTTATTTTGCGGACTGTTCACAACATTGTCGATGCTTTTTTTGATGTTCTTGATGCGTTCAGGTTTGGGGTCAAGCAGGTACAAATCAATATAGGTCTGGCCGCAGCATTGGTTGTCGGCGTTGCGGGTGGCGGAACCATCCCGCAGACCCCACTGGTGTACCTGGCCCCAGGCAACGGCATAATCATAATATTTTTTCTGCGGGTCGATTTTGTACAGCGCCATCAGGCCTTCATAATATACCGCCCGCGTCCAGATATTGCTGGGCCGTTCTTTGTTGGTGACGATGGGCTTACCAGGGTCGGGCCATTTGTTCATGAAATATGCGTTGGCCAGCGTCATCTTCTGAAGAATTGCGGCTTTGTTTGGCGGCGTCACAGCAGTCATCTTTTCATTACCCGGAACTGCGCAGGCATTCAAAGAACAGGACAAAATAATATACACAACCGACTGAAACGGCCTAATCGAAAAACGAGCGGTTTTTTGAGTCATCGGTATCTCCTTTCCCGGACGGAATATACCATCCACAGGGAAACTCGTAAAGAGCTAATTTTCACTCTTTGATAAACAGATAAAACGGAATGGAAACTTTGAAACTGGTTTCAGGAAGTCGGAAAGGAGAGGGCAATTATCTATTCAAAAAAATGTGCGGCACTGCCCGCAGGCCCGCCGGCGGAGAAATACCGCAGTCGTTTTGTATTGTTTGGACAGCCTCTTAACTGAACATCGCTTCCACCCCTTCGGGTGCGGCGGCCTCCAGACGCATCAGCAGTTCCCGTTCGGATACCATGCTGTCCGTCGCCAGCTTGATATGCTGATCTTTGCCCAGCAGAAGGACCTTGAATTCGCCGGGGGAGACGCGAAACTGCCTGCGGAGATAATCGCAACTGTCCGGATCGAGCTGCAGTCCGCCGATATGACTGCCGCCCTGTTCAAAAATCTCCGCCACAACCAGACCATACCTTTGCAACGCTTCCTGGCAATCGCTGAATAATTCCCGTTGAATCTTGCAAAAATGATCCTCTTGGCAGGATGCAAAGACAAACAACAGGCTGTTTTTGGACTTCCATCCATTCAAACTCGCTTGAAGGTCGGCCATGCTGACCTCCTTTCTTGTCCCCCCGATTTCCCATTCGTTTTATCCATGAGGGAATATCGTGATGTCTTTAAGATTATACCCCGTAAAACGGGTTTTGTCAAGAACTACACGACTTTTATCGGACAAACATCAAAAAACATACACTTTTAAGATATTACCTCTGTTGTGCGCTTTTTGTTTGACTTATTTTCCAAAATGGCCCTTTTTGTGCTAATGACAGCTTTATATATGTCCTTGATTTCTGGAAATCAGAGTCCGGATAGGCAATTTCCCTGAGTAAATCAGGTGGATTTCGACCTCAAAACAGGATACTATAATTTCATGAGAAATAATGAACCCCCTCTGCTTTTGATTGCTACAATACAGACCAGTGGTTCGTTTCTGAGCGTATTGCAGTACGGCCTGACGCACATCACAGCAAAACTGATAACGAAAACGTAGGGTGTGCAGCTTTGCTGCACACGCGGATTGTTTTTTGGGATTTTGCGTATGTCGCATTACAGAAGGATTAAAAACGCAGGCGGTTATTATTTCTTCACCCTTGTCACATACAACCGCGTCCCATTTTTAGCCACGCCGCTTGCACGGGCAATCCTGCATTCGGCATGGCAGCGCGTACAACATCGGCGGCCTTTTGAATCGGTGGCGGCATGCCTGCTGCCGGAGCATTTGCACTGTATTTGGAGATTGCCGGACGGGGACAACGATTATTCCACACGATGGACATTAATTAAAAAAGATTTCACCCATAATTGGCTCAAGGCCGGCGGCGAAGAAATAATCCAGAGCCAGTCCCGTCAGCAAAGACGACATCGCGGCGTCTGGCAAAAACGCTTCTGGGAACACCGAATACGGGACCCGCGAGATTTGGCAAGACATATTCATTATATCCATTGGAATCCCGTCAAACATAAATTGGTCGAAAAGGTTGAAGATTGGCCTTTTTCGAGTTATCATCAGCACATAGAAGCAGGACGATATAAAATCCCTGAGTTATCAGAGATACAGGAAATACTTGGTGACAATTTTGGCGAAAAATGGGAATAACAACCCGCGTGTGCAACAAGTTGCACACCCTACAAAATTGAATAGGTAAATTCAAATGATACTGATTATCAAAAAATTATTCGCATATCTATGGACAGTAATATTCATATCTATTTGTATTTTTGCAACTTTATTTCTTTTAAACCTTTATTGCTGGAGATTCGGAGAACGGTGGCAAAGCAACCAAAATCACTACAAAAAATATGTTTCGTTCCAAAAGGAGTGGAAAATTCTCGCCGCATACCTCCCGGAAAGTTCGACAGATATACAACACTATTATGTCTTGGAATTTGACACCAATTATCATTATCTGGAAGCAACAGCAAAATTGTCAACTTTAGAAGAATTCATCAACTCGCATAAATATTTCGACTATCCATTTCATCATTCTGATGTTTCTTATTCTGAAACCTCATTTGCAAAACTTTTTTTCAAAAAGCCTGATTGGTGGAATCAGGAAAGTCTGGCTGATTACAAAGAAAACTGTTTAATCATTGGCCTGGATCATAATGATTACGGGGAAGGTCTATGGTTTTTTTACACTAAAGAGAAAGAAAAAATTCGAGTTTTTGTGTGGTCGCAACAATGGCTACCTGCGGAGAAAGTCAAAAAAGGATTGATTCAAAATTGAACTTTTCTAAAAACAAGGTATAGATGTATTGCAAGAGAAAGCGATACATCGAAAGGACAAGAATGTTTTTTATCAAAAATTGTCATAAACAACTGTGTGTGCGGAATTATCCGCGTGTGCAGCAAAGCTGCACACCCTACATTTCGCGTATGCAGCTAATGGTCGGAATTGTCCTGCTGGCAATATTAAGCATGCCGGTTTTTGCGGCACAGGGGTCGGAGATTGCCAAATATGAAGACCAGCATTCGGCGGCGCGGATTGAGCCGGTGCAATTGGACGGCAGGCCCGCCATTGCCGTTGTATTTGATGGCACGGATGATTTGCATTTTTACGCCTCCGCCGATACGGCGCCTGCGCCGGGGACGGAACTGACTATCACCGCTAAGGCTGACGGCGTCGCCTTCGGCAAAACCATTTTCCCAAAGCCAGGACAATTTTACGACCCGGCACAGGAAAAAAATATCGACGTCTTCGTCGGTAAATTCGAGGTTTATATTCCAATTGAATCCGCCCCGCAAAAAGAGACCGCCGTCACTGTCACCATCGCCGGCGTCGCCTGCACCAGTAAGATATGTCTGCGGCCGTTTGAAAAAACGCTGACGGCACAGGTTGATTTTGCAAAAGCAGATACGTGGCGACAAATTATAACAAAAGAAAATCTGGATTCCGGCTTTCGCCGGAATGACAAAGTAGAAAGCTCCGACAGAAATGTTGAAAATAAAGGGGTCAGGAGCTTTTATTTGATTATGGCGGTATTGGCGGGGCTTTCATTTAATATTATGCCGTGTGTGCTGCCGGTGATTCCATTGATTCTGTCCCGGCTCATCAGCCAGGCGAAAGAACAAACCGTTCGGCGCATCGGGCTGGGCATGGCATTCTGCATTGGCGTGATTTTATTCTTTGTCGTTTTCGCCGCGGCGGCCATTATTATTAAAGTGACCACCGGCGCCGTCTTCAATTGGGGTGACCACCTGCGATACCCGGCGGTCGTGCTGGCGATGGGCCTGTTTCTCATGGCCTTCGGATTATTTATGTTCGATGTCTTCGGCATTGCCGTGCCATCATCGATTACCGGCGGCGCATCGACCGGCGGCGGAATGGCCGGCTCGGTCGGGATGGGGTTTCTGGCGGCATTGCTGAGTACGCCGTGCAGCGGCGCGATTCTGGCGGCGGTGGTGGTCTGGGCGCAGACACAAAGCCCGGCGATGAGCCTGCTGGCATTCGCCCTAATGGGTGCCGGGATGGCCCTGCCTTACGCAATCATCGTACTTGTCCCCAGTCTATTAAATAAACTGCCGCGGCCCGGCGACTGGATGGAGCATATCCGCAAGGCGATGGGTTTCATTTTGCTGATTATCGCCGTCAAATTGCTGAGCGCACTGCCGAAAGAACGATTAGTTGATGCGCTATTTTATGCGTTGATATTAAGTTTCTGCCTGTGGATGTGGGGAAGCTGGGTCAATTTCGCCACACCGAGAGGTAAAAAATGGGCCGTGCGAATCGTCGCCGTGTTGATTGCCGTATTATCCGGCTTCTGGCTGTTGCCCACACAGAAAGATGTTCTCAACTGGAAACCGTATGATGCGGCGATGATACAAAAGGCCGTCACCGCCAAACAGCCTGTCGTCATCAAATTTACCGCTGACTGGTGCACCAATTGTGTCGTCGTTGAAAAACGTATTTATCACGACCCGCAGGTGGTCAAGCTGATCAAAGACAAGACTGTGCTGATTATCAAGGCCGACACCACCGCCAAAGATATGCCAGCGACCGGAGACTTGACAGGCCTCTATGGCGAATCGGGAACCGTGCCGGTGAGTATTATTTTATTGCCCGACGGCCGGCAAATCAAACTCCGCGGCATCTTCGACAAACAGGAACTGCTTGACACTTTACAAAAATTACCGTCGGGCTCTTGAATATACAATTCTCTATTTTCTCATATAGATTTGCAGTACGGCGATGTCGGCGGGAGTGATGCCGCCGATGCGCGAGGCCTGCCCGAGCGTCAGCGGCTTCATTGCGGATAATTTCTCCTTCGCCTCATAGCGCAGATGCGACACCGCAAAATAATCCATCCCGTCGGGGACGCGGATATGCTCAAGATTGCGAAACTGCGCGATTTCGCGTTCCTGCCGGGCCAAATAGCCTTCATACCGGGATTCTATCGCAACCTCCTCCACGGCCTGCCGCGGCAGATTTAACGCGGCGATTTCTCTATCCTCCAAAAGACATTGGACCAGATTAGTCTGCGGCTGTTTGAGCAAATCCCACAGCAATTTACCGCCCCGCCGGGTGGTTTTCAAAAATTGTCGCAATACATTCATCGCCGCGATTTTTTCCTGAAACTTTTTCCAGCGGACATCATCAACTAAGCCGAATTGCCTGCCAATCCGCGTCAATCGTATATCCGCATTGTCACTGCGCAGTGAAAGCCGATATTCCGCCCGCGATGTGAACATCCGGTACGGCTCATCGATGGGCCGCGTCAGCAAATCGTCAACCAGCACGCCGATATACGCCTGGTCGCGACCCAAAATTAGCGGCTCTTTACCCGCGACTTTGCACGCCGCGTTAAGACCCGCGAGCAATCCCTGCCCCGCCGCCTCTTCATAGCCGCTGGTACCATTAATCTGTCCGGCCAGAAACAATCCGGAAATTTTCCGTGTTTCGAGATTTTCCTTCAACTGCGCCGCCGGGCAATAATCATACTCAATCGCGTAACCATAATGCGCAATCTTCGCCCGCTGTGTCCCGACCATCAGCCGCAGCATCCCCCTGAACATCAGCCGGACATGACGTACTGATGCCGTTGCAGTAAATGGTTGAAATCGCCTCATCCTCCGGCTCAAGGAAAACCTGGTGGCGGTCCTTGTCGGCGAAACGCGTAATTTTGCTCTCGATGCTCGGACAATATCGCGGGCCGACGGAGGTAATTTGCCCGCTGTACATCGGCGCGCGATGCAGGTTATCGCGCAGTAATTTATGTATCGCTTCGTTGGTATAGGTAATCCAGCAGGGAATTTGTTCCCGCTCGATACGGTCGTTCAAAAATGAAAACGGCACAGGTTCCTCATCGCCCGCTTGCGTTTGAAGTTTGTCATAATCCACGCTGTCGCCGGTCAGACGCGCGGGCGTGCCTGTTTTGAGCCGGCCCACCGTCAGCCCCAGTTTTCGCAGGCTGTCGGATAATTCATTGCTGGCCGGCTCATCGAGCCTGCCGCCGGGCCATTGTTTTTCGCCGAGGTGCATCAGGCCTTTCAAAAATGTCCCCGTTGTCAGAATCGCCGTCGGCGCAGCATATTCGTCGCCGTTGAGACATCGCACGCCGCAGACGGCGTTGTCTTTTGTCAGAATTTCCGCCGCGGTCGCTTCGACAATTGTCAGATTGGATGCGTTTTCAAGTACCTGCCGGATATAATCTTTATATTTGTATTTGTCCGCCTGGGCGCGGGGACTCTGCACGGCCGGGCCTTTGGAACGGTTGAGCATTCGGAATTGAATCCCCGTCGCGTCAGTGGCCAGCCCCATCAGTCCGCCCAGCGCATCGACTTCGCGGACAATCTGCCCTTTGGCAAGGCCACCGATAGCGGGGTTACAGCTCATTTTGGCGATGGTATCCCGGCTCATCGTCAACAGCAGCGTCCTGGCCCCCATCCGTGACGCCGCCCACGCCGCCTCCGCCCCGGCATGTCCTGCACCGACGATAATGCAATCAAACCGCCGGTTCATTTTGACTCCGTCGGGGCCACCACCGATGCTATCGCGAATTGCGAGGTATGCGTGATACTTAATGCAATCGGCCCGATGCCGAGCTTGTCGACGATTTTTTTCACTTCACCCGACAACTTCAGCTCCGGCTGACCCGTCGCGGTATTTACTACTTCTATATCCGTCCAGGCAATTTTCCCTCGCCAGCCGGTGCCGATGAGTTTCATCACCGCTTCCTTGGCGGCGAAACGTCCCGCCAGTTTTTCGATGCGATTTTTCACTTCGTCGGCGTCGGCACGTTCTCGTACCGTGAACACCCGCTCCAGAAAATGTTCGCCGTGCCGGTCGAGCATTTCCTCGATCCGACCAAAATCCACCAAATCTATTCCGTGTGCTATATATGTCATAAACAATGGTGGGCTAAGAGCCCACCCTACAAACTTTTACCTTTTACCCTTTTCCTTTTTACCTATTTCGGGTTCCACATTGCGTACGCATCCGTCATGCAATGGTCCAGAAAAATATCCATCCGCACCACGTCCACACGGGCCGTCAGTTTTTCAACCACTTTCTCATACTGCTGTTTGCGGAATTCAAACTGAAACTGCTGCTCAATGGCATCCTGCACTTCTTCAAAACTTTTGCAGCGGGCTTCTTTTTTGTCTTCCAGTTTAAGAATCAGCAGGCGCCCGCCGACGGGCAGCGGCCCGACCGCCTGCCCCGGTTCCATCGCCATCGCCTTTTGTTCCAGCATATCATACGGCGCCGGCAGCGACCCTGAACCGATAGTGACCGGCCGCCACAAGCCGCCCTGTGCCGCCAGCGGCCCCTGTGAATACTGCTCGGCCAGCTTGCCGAAATCGGCGCCGTCCTTAATTTTATCCATCACCTCCACCGACAGCCGAACCCCTGCGGCCTCCGCCGCTTCGCCCGGACGAACCAACCGGGATGGAAGTTTTTCCGGAATAATCTCTATCACACGAAATTGTATCGTGCCGTCCCAGCAGAACTGGTCACGATGCTGATTATAATAATCCACCATCTCACCGTGCGCGACCGGACGTTTTTCGGTAAATTCCTTCGACAGATACGACTGCGTCAAAATCAGTTTACGCTCAAAATCCCGGTAGCTTTTCCAGTCATAGCCCATCGTTCGCAGAGCGTTTTCAGCCAGTGCGCGATTGTTGCCGTAAGCAGCCAGAAACCGGGTTAACTCACTCTCTACCGCCTTGTCGAGCGGGTCGTCAATATTTTCCGGCGCTTTCTTTTTGGCTTCCTTGTACAGCAGAATATCCGTAATCCGGCTGCGCAGCGCCTCGCGGAACGCCGGGCGGGCCGCCTGTCGGAACGCCGCTTCATTGCCCTGCATGGCCAGCGGCTTAAGCTGCGGCTCTAAGCGAAGTACTATCTCTTTGGTGGTAATCGTCTCCGACTCCACATTCAGCGCCATACCGCCCTCAGGCGTCGGCAGCTCGTACCGCGACGGAAACGGGATGGTCTTCATCTGCTCGGCCGTAAATTTACCCTGCGGAATTTTATTGCTGCAGCCGGCAAACAAAAATATCGCTGTCGTTCCTGTCAGCACCACTGTCAATCCGTTTTTCATCGTCATTATTTCATCCTTGTTATGTACTTTACAGAAAACGGCATTATACCCGCCCCAGCCGCCGGACTCAACGCCCGCTTTTGGGAAGTTTTCGTCTGCGTCAAACCGCTGCATTCACGGCCGCCGGCCGTATATCTTATCCACAAAATAGATAACATCATGTATTTTGGCAAATTCCTCCGGCGTAAGAATGTTCCTGATTTCCTTCTCTTTACGCAAAAAGATGTCTTTAATCGCCCCAAGTATTTCAAGGCCGGAATTTCCTGATTTCTGGGCTTCTTTGAGAGCGTTTGATAATTCCTGATAATGATTCGAATCGCTGCGGCTTTCCAGCAGCTTCACAAACGCATAGACTTCAGAAACATTCATTTCTTTCATCGCTTGCTCCCAAGACATGGAGGTATCTCTAAAGATTCATTACCACAATCGGAAACAGTCTTGTTTTACGTTTTCGCCTCGCGCTAACGACCGGGCTTGAGAAGTTTCCGTAATATACCAATCAGCGTCTTCGGCTCAAAGTAATTCTTTTCGAGGCGTACATAGACCGTCCGCGGGTCGGGCACACTCACCCGCCCCGGACACCGCGCGAATAAATCCGCCGATGACGCTCCATCCTCAAACGAAAATATCAAATCCTGCCCGTGCACAATCAGACTCTTAATTTGCCAACGCGACGCATACATCCGCAGTTCGGCGATGTCCAGCATCGTCCGTATCGACGCCGGCGGCGGACCGAACAAATCCCGCAATTCCTCTTCGAACCGTCGCATATCCGCAGGATTCTGTATCCGTGCAACACGCCGATAGACTTCCAGCCGCTGGCGGTCGGATGTGATATAATTCTTCGGAATACCCACATAAAATCCCAAATCAATCGCCGTCATCGGCGTTTCCTCCACCGGCTCGTTTCGCAGCTTCTTCACTGCATCGGATAACAACTGACAATATAGTTCATAACCGACGGTGTTGATATGGCCCGACTGTTCAGGCCCCAGAATATTACCCGCCCCGCGAATCTCCAAATCCCGCAAAGCGATACGAAACCCTGAACCCAATTGCGAAAACTCCTCGATGGCCTTGAGCCGTTTGGCCGCGACGGGACTGACGGGTCGATTTTCAGGCAGCATCAGGTAC
Organism: Planctomycetota bacterium; assembly: GCA_016873215.1. Classification (GTDB taxonomy): domain Bacteria; phylum Planctomycetota; class Phycisphaerae; order Sedimentisphaerales; family Anaerohalosphaeraceae; genus Anaeroglomus. The sequence continues at coordinate 22,288 of VGXU01000015.1, read as the reverse complement.
GCATACGCACGGTGCTTATAACGTCCCACACGACCGCGAAGCTGATGAAGCTGGGTCAGGCCGAATCGGTCGGCATCCACAATAATCATCGTATTGGCATTCGGAATATCCAGCCCCGCTTCAATAATCGTCGAACACACCAGCACCTGCGTCCGGCCGGTCACAAAATGAATCATCGCATCTTCCAGCTCATGTTTATGCATCTGCCCGTGAGCCACGTCAATTTGTACCGACGGGTCAGCGATAATCTCACGTACCATCTGCGCCGCCCGCTCAATCGTCCGCACACGGTTATACAGGAAAAATACCTGCCCCTCACGCCCCAATTCGAAACGAATCGCCTTGCGAACCGCACCTTTATCAAACCGGCAGACCCGCGTAGCCACGCTTCGACGGTCCAGCGGCGGCGTCGCCAGTGAACTGATGTCGCGCAGGCCCAGCATCGCCATGTGCAGCGTTCGTGGAATCGGCGTGGCCGTCATCGTCAGTACATCGACATTGACGCGAAATCGCTTGAGCCGCTCCTTGTGTTCGACGCCGAACCGCTGCTCCTCGTCAATAATCAAAAGCCCCAAATCCGCAAACCCGATATCGTCGCTGAGCAGCCGATGCGTACCAATAAGAATATCCACCTTGCCGGCTTTGGCCGCCTTGATAATCTCTTTTTTTTGTTTTGGCGGCGTAAATCGGTTAAGCACTTCAATCGTTACTGGGAAATCCGCGAACCGCTCAGCGAACGTCCGGCCGTGCTGCACACAAAGTACCGTCGTTGGCGTCAGCACTGCGACCTGTTTACCCGCCTGCACCGCCTTGAACGCCGCCCGCATCGCCAGTTCCGTCTTGCCATAGCCGACATCGCCGCACAACAGCCGGTCCATTGGTGTCGCCGCCGCCATATCCGCCTTAATCTGCTTAGCAGCAGTTGTCTGGTCGGCTGTTTCCTGATACGGAAACGACTCCTCAAACTCCTTTTGCCACAGCGTGTCCGGCCCAAATGCGAACCCACCCAGTTTTTGCCGCTGCGCCTGAATCTCCAGCAATTCGGCCGCCAGTTCCTGTACACCCGCGGCAACCGCCTGTTTTTGCTTCTCCCATTTCTTTGTGCCGATGCGGGCCAGCATCGGACGTTTGGGCATTGCGCCGACAAATTTATGCACCAGATGAATATTCGACACCGGCACGTAAATCCGCACCTTGTCGGCGTATTGTATCGTCAAATATTCGCCGATCTGCCCGCTTTTCTCCATCGTCTCGATACCGACAAATCGCCCGATGCCGTAAGAAACGTGTACGACATAATCGCCCTTCTGCAAATCCAGCATCGTATCAATCGGCGACACCGTCCGCAGCGTTCGAATCCGCCGGCGAATAGAAACCTGTCCGAACAATTCATGATGACTGACAACAATCGTCCCGAGATTTTGCAGAACAAAACCCTGATGCACATAGCCCAAAATCAGTTTTAGATTTTCCGGCACACCCTCGGCGGATTGGCCAAGGATTTCCTTAACCCGCCCCATCTCCGCTTCGTTCTCGCAGTATAACATCACCTGCTGCGTTTTCGCCCGCTGCGCCAAATCCGCCAGGGCGCTATGCCCCTCCTTCCATACCACCCCGGCTTTATGCTCAAATTCCTGGGCGCTGGTCACGTCCAGATGCACACTGTCGGCCCCCGCTGCAAATCGACTGATTTCCAAACAAGTGAATCGTCCCGCCGCCTTATAAATCGTCGACCAGGCGAACATCCCGCGCGGGTCATCCAGCCGGCTCAAAAATACCTCCGACACCTCCGTAATCTGCGCAGGCTCTTCCAGTATCACAATTGTTTCAGGCGGCAAAAGATTCAGAAACATCTCCGTCGCCTGTGATCCCATTGCATTTTCACCGGCGGCGATAATTGTACTCTCCCTGATGGATTCGCCAGACCGCTGCGTATCAAGGTCAATTTTGCGGATGCTTTCAACCGTATCGCCAAAAAATTCCACACGCATCGCTTGCGGTTCGGACGCCGATGGTCCCGCGCCGAAACTGACGGCTGCGAAAATATCCACAATCCCGCCGCGCTGTGCGAACTGGCCCGGATAATCCACACTGTCAACCCGCTCAAATCCTCCATCGGTCAGCCAATTGATAACTCGCTCCGGGTCGAGCGTTCCGCCAACCCTAATTTCCAGTCCCCGGCTGCGCAGTGACTCCACCTTCGGCACCGGCTGATTCAGCGCCTGAATACAGGTAGAAATAATCCGGGCGTTTTTATCTTCGGCCGGCAGCGATAATTCCAGCGCAAGACGAATCCGCTGGGAACCGATTTCATCTGCGAGATGTTCCGCCGACGGCGGGCTTTCCCACACGGGAAATGTTTGTATGGAATGTTTGCTGAAAGTCTGCAAATCATCGCACACACGGTCGGCGTCATCGATATGCGGGCTGATATACAAAATTGGACGCTTCAGCGTTTCAGAAATGTGTGCCGCTAATAAAGGCGCAAAGGATCCCCACGTCCCGTCGGCTTTAACCATCCCCCTGTCGGTTCGCCCAAGCCGGGACAAAATCTCACAAACCGCTTTATCCTGACTTAAATCCACAAACGATTACCTGCGGAAATTCCTTTTCCGGGAAATTCCCCCGGCAATCAAAAATAAAATCATATCCCGAAACTCGTTCCCACCGCTTCCGCCGCAGCAATCAATGGGTGATTTTTCGGCACAGTCTTTATCCGCCCGGCCGTCTGCCCAAGCGGAATACTATTCAGCTTCCCATCCTTCATCACCACCAGCCGGTTGATTTTACCATTCATTAAAAGCTCCATTGCGTAATGGCCGAATTGGGTCGCCAGTGTTCTATCATACGGCGACGGTATTCCGCCGCGCTGAATATGTCCCAGATTTACCGCCCGACAGGAAAGCCCTGTCATCGCGGCCAGTTGGTCAGCCAGCAAAAACGAAATGCCCCCCAGCCGAATCGGGTCGGGACTGTTTTTGAACGTTTTGGCAACAACCATTTTTCCGCCTTTGGCTTTAGCTCCCTCGGCAACACAGATAATACTGAAACGCCGGCCCTTTTTTGACCGGGCGATGACATAGTCGGCTATTTTTTTCATATCATAGGGAATTTCCGGAATCAAAATCACATCCGCTCCACCGGCCACGCCCGCATACAGCGCAATCCACCCCGCATATCGCCCCATCACCTCCACCAGCATCACTCGGTGGTGCGAACTGGCCGTCGTGTGCAGTTTGTCAATCGCTTCGGTCGCCGTCGTCATCGCCGTATTAAAACCAAACGTAATATCCGTACCCCATAAGTCGTTGTCGATAGTCTTGGGAACGCCCATTATTGTCAGACCTTTTTTGGCGAACGCCGCCGCCGAGACCATCGTGCCGTCGCCCCCGATACAAATCATTGTGTCAATCCCACGCTTGCTCAGGTTGACTAAGCATTGTTCGGAAACGTCCTTTTGAACCTGTTTTTTGCCCAGCATTATCGGATACGTGAACGGATTAGACGTGTTGGACGAACCCAGTATCGTCCCGCCGACCGTCAGAATTCCGCTGACGTCATTATAGCCCAGTGGATGAATCCGGTCCTCGATCAGCCCCAGGTACCCGTCCTCGATGCCCCAGACTTCCAGTCCGTGATAATTCACGGCCGTCTTGACCACCGCGCGAATCACCGCGTTTAGCCCCGGACAATCTCCGCCGCCCGTCATTACCGCAATCTTCTTAATTTTCGCCTTGGCCATCGTTATTTCCCGCTTTCTCAAAAACCGCACTTACCGATTGATTTCAAAACAGGACTATTGTATTGCCCTCGCCGGCGACGGTCAAACAATCCTACAATAAAACAAACGCCTGGCATCCTGCAGCATCTCAAAACTCGCATCCAATACCAAGCATATGCTTGACATCCGTGCTGCACGCGTCCTGGGCGGGCGTATTGTCATAATCAAAAACAATTTTAAAATTCGCATACACCGTCTTTGTCAGGCCGGCCCGCAATTCCGCCGAGGACGTCAGGTAATAATCCGTAGGATTCTCCATACTCGGAAAATAACTGAAATCATGTATCAGTTTGAACTTGTGATTAATCTTTTTGTCAAAATGATAACTGACCTGCAGCGAAATATCCTTGCTTGTTTCCGTATCATTTTCATATTCTTCATACACTTCCGCGACGCCGGCTTCGGTCGAAAAATTCATTGCCGGCGATTCTACCCACTGATAACCGGAACCTCCGCCCAGAACAACCCTTCGGGTCAGTTCCGCGATACGGTCCGTTTCGTACAGCCCGTTACCGAACACATAAAATCGCCGCGTCAGAAAATAATCATACTTGCCGCGCAGCTTCCACCAGTCCTCAGTCGTGTCCAGGTCGCCCGTTTCATCCTCCTTCTGTGCCGTACGGGCCAGATCACCACCAAAAGTAAGCCTGTCGGTTTTACTCCGCTTCTGCAAATCGATGCTGGCGGAAATCGTCTCACTGGAAGTGTTGCCGGTCAGAATCGTCATCCCGCCGGAGATACTGCCCTTCCAATGCGGCTTATCGGACACCTCGCAAATCGTGGCAATGTCGGACAGTACAATCGTCTTTGCCTCCGCCGGTTCGTTCGGGTCTTCCAGCAGATTCACCCATCCGGGAATCGACGTATCCAGTTTCCAGCTCACAATCGTACCGTCGCGCAGACATACTTCCATCGGTTCATCCGTTGTCAGGGTGGCGATGTCCTCAATTTTGACATAGACCATCCCCGCCAGTTCCGTTTTAATGGATAGTGTGTCTTCGGATAACTGTGTGATTTTTCCGCTCAGCCGGTCGCCATTCCGTAAAAATACGCGATCACCGACACACATCGCAGCCAATGGAAACAACATCAGGCCTGCGACATAAAAGATAATCCATCTCAAAAAATGTAATGCGTCCGATTTCGTCATACAGGAAATGATAAACAGAATCCACCTGGATTGCGAATCTTTTTTATCAAATCCGCATAGTCCAGCCGCGAAACTGTTTCAAACAGCACAAAAAAACCCCTGCGTATTCGCAGAGGCCTTGAAATTTTCCGTCCGCCAAAGGCGGATTGACTTTTATCTTTACTTCGCCAGGCTTTTTTTCGCCGCAGCGATGACCGCATCGGTTGTAATGCCGAATTTCTCAAAACACGTCTTGAATGGCCCCGACGAACCAAAGCTGTGCATTCCGACAAATTCGCCATTGTCGCCGATCCATCGGTCCCAGCCCATCCGAACGCCCGCCTCGATACCCACGCGGGTCTTTATCGCCGGCGGAATCACGCTGTCCCGATATACCTTATCCTGCTTTTCAAACAATTCCCAGCAGGGCATGCTAACAACCTGTGCCTTGATATTTTCTCCGGCCAGCTTCTCTGCCGCCATCATCGCCAACTGCACTTCCGACCCTGTGGCAATCAGCAGCACGTCCGGCTTTGCCTGTTCCACCAGCACATAGGCACCCTTGTTGAAATGCTTCATATTAGGATACTTGGCCGGGTCGAGCACGGGCAGATTCTGCCGCGTTAATGCTGTCGCCACCGGTCCGCCGGTATATTCAAGAATGTATTTCCACATCGCCGTTGTCTCATTGGCGTCGGCGGGACGAAATGTCAAAAGTCCCGGTATGACGCGCAGTGATGCAATCGTCTCGACCGGCTGATGCGTCGGGCCGTCTTCACCGACGCCGATGCTGTCGTGCGTAAAGACGAAAATTGTCGGATAATGCGACATCGCCGCAAGGCGAATTGCAGGCCGCATATAATCAGCAAAGACCAGAAACGTCCCGCCATAAGGCCGGATGATTCCGCTGACGGCGATACCGTTCATAATCGCACCCATCGCATGTTCGCGGATGCCGTAGCGGATATATCGCCCCGTGGGGCTGTTTTTCTGGAAGTTCTCTGCGCCCTTGAAATGTGTATTATTCGATGGCGTCAAATCCGCCGACCCGCCCACCACCAGCGGCATCGAAGGCATCAGCGCATCAAGCGTCTTGCCTGACGCCGACCGCGTGGCTATCGGCGTCGCCGGGTCAAATTTCGGAAATTTACTCACATCGATAACCGTCTTGCCGCTTAACGCTTCTTTTAATTCTTTAGCCAGTTCCGGATACGCCGCGGCCCAGGCGTCAAACATCTTCCGGTACTCCGCCTGCAATTTTTGCCCATTGGTCTTGCATTGGCCCATACTCTTTGCAACCTCATCAGGCACCACGAAGCTTTTTTCCGGGTCCCAGCCGAAGTTATTCTTAATCACCTTGATTTCATCCTCGCCCAGCGGCGCGCCGTGTGCGGTGTGCGTATCCTGAAAATGCGGACTGCCGAAGCCGATGTGCGTACGGAAATTGATCATCGTCGGCCGTTCGGTCTGCGCTTTGGCCGACTCCAGCGCCTTATCGAGCGCCGCGATGTCGTGGCCGTCGCCGCCGATTTCAATCACATTCCAGCCGTACGCGCGATAGCGGTCAGCCACTTTTTCCGTGAATGACAGCGTCGTTTCGCCGTCGATGGTAATATGATTGTCATCATAAATCACAATCAGGTTATCAAGGCCGAGATGCCCCGCCAGACTGGAGGCTTCGCCGCTGACGCCTTCCTGCAGACAGCCGTCGCCGCAAATGGTATAAATATGATAATCAAAAATTTTGTAGTTATCTTTATTATAACGTGCCGCCAGATATTTCTGGGCGATAGCCATACCGACTGAATTGGAAATGCCCTGGCCCAGCGGGCCGGTGGTAACTTCGACGCCCGCGGTATGTCCAAATTCCGGATGGCCGGCGGTTTTGCTGCCCCACTGGCGAAATTTCTTCAATTCTTCCAGCGGCAAATCATATCCGCACAGGTGCAGCAGCGAATACAGCAGCATACTGCCGTGCCCGGCGGACAGGACAAATCGGTCCCGGCTAATCCAGTGCGGGTCGGCGGGGTTGAACCGCAGATGCCGCGTCCACAGTGCATACGCCGCCGGAGCCATACCCATCGGCATTCCGGGGTGGCCGGACTTGGCCGCCTGCACGCCATCCATCGAAAGAAATCGAATCGTATTTACGCATAATTCATCCAGTGCCGTCAACCCTGTCTTGTTCAAAACCTCTGCCATACTCACATCTTCCTCTTTTGTCTGCTTTGTTTTTTTATTTGTCTTTACCGTAAAAAAGTGGTCATATCTTACTATCCAACCGCCCGATAAACAAGCGGCTTTTTACGAACTTTTCACCCGCAAAGAAGTAGTATTAACATTCAAAATCAACTTGCCAAAATCGGATTTTCCTTGACTTACTATAAGGAGTCCTTATATAAGAGCTTCGAGGGAAACTATAGCCTATATTTAATTTAAGTCTGTATCTGTTTTTTATAAAACGAGTTAAGAATACTGCACTTAATTTGTCTTTTAATTTGACAAAGTACTATAGTATATTATCTTGACTTTGGACAGCATTTCTGATAATATCCGGGGTAACTATGGTAACCGCTGATAAAAGATCAAAAACGAGCCAAAAAGCTACAAAAAAGAAACTCTCCTCCTCCGTCGAAAAAGTCAAGCGCCAGGAAAAGGCGTTTCGCACTTATGAACAGGCATTGGAATACCTGTTCAGTCGGACGGACTATGAGAAGCAGCAGAAGCTGCGCTATAATGTCACCACATTCGACCTGGAACAAATGAATGCGCTCCTCAGAAATCTGGGCAACCCGCACAAAAAAACCAAATCGGTTCACATTGCCGGCACCAAAGGCAAAGGTTCCACGGCCACGATGCTGGCACGAATGATAGAAGCCAATGGCTACAAAGTAGGGCTTTATACCTCGCCGCATGTCAGCACGCTGCATGAGCGAATCGCCATTAATTCGGAAATGATTTCCCGTAAAGAATTTCTGGGACTCATGAACCGTGTTCAGCCGGTTCTCGAAAAAATGGCAAAAAAGAATATCTGCCCGACGTTTTTTGAGATTATGACGGCAATGGCCTTTTTGTACTTTGTTGACAAAAAGGTGGATATTGCTGTTATCGAAACCGGTCTGGGCGGGCGATTAGACAGCACGAATGTGATTACCCCCAAAGTAGTCGGTATCACCAGTATCAGTATCGACCATCAGAATCTGCTGGGGCCGACGATTGAGCATATTGCACAGGAAAAGGCCGGCATTTTCAAAAAAGGCGTTCCGGTGATGACGGTTCCGCAGGACCCTGCGGCAATGAAAGTCCTCAAAAAACAGGCGGCTGCCATCAAGGCGCCATTGACCATTACCGGGCGGGACATTGACTTCTCTTATCGCTTTGAGTCCTCGCGTGAACACGGCCCGCACACCCGGATTTGCTTGACGACGCCTACCAGTAAATTTGAACACCTGCGCGTGCCGCTTCCGGGCGAACACCAGGCCATGAACTGCGGTTTGGCGCTGGCAATGTTGGATTCGCTTAAGAATCAGGGCTTTGAAATCAATGACGAAAAAGCTGTTGCGGGATTAAATCACGTCCATATGGCCGGGCGGATGGAAATGGTCTGTCACGACCCGCGAGTTCTGGTGGATGCCGCACACAACGCCGCGAGTATTCGCGCCTTGATCCAGGCCATCGGCCAGCATGTACCTTACGATTCGATGATTATCATCTTCGGCTGCAACTGCGATAAAGATATTCGCGGGATGCTCACCGAATTGCAGTATGGCGCCGATAAAGTCATCTTCACCCGCAGCAACAGTCCCAAAGCCGTCTGGCCTCCCGACCTGGTCGAGATGTACTCTGAAATTTGCGGTAAAATGTGTCAAAGCACATTGAGCCTTGCTGAGGCCCTGCGTGTCGCTCAAAGCGCCATCTCGCGGGAAGACCTCATTTGCATTACGGGCAGTTTTTATCTGGTCGGACAAGTCAAACAGTTATTCCAGCCCCCCGTTAAAGTACCATAACCGTAAGCGGCAAAGTTCTATCCATCCAGGATGCGGGCTGATTTTCTATTTATTTTGCGTCTTGTTTTCTAAATAAAACTGAAAAATTCTTCTTGAAATCCCTTAAAGCCGCGATAGAATTAAGGCTCAATTCTATTCTTTTGAATTTGGTTATCGCTAAACTGAATGTAAACATCTAATTTCTGAAAAATAAAGGACTGAATTTTTTTTGAAAGGAAACAAGCAATGAAAACAGTTATGATTTTGTCGCTAACCAGCATCCTGGCCGCAATGGCATTTGCCGCAACACCTGCGACATCAGCAACCCCGGCTCAGCCTGTCGCCACGGTGGCGAACAGCCCTATGGCATTCACACTGGATGCAACGTATGTCACGAAGTACATCTGGCGCGGCTTTGATGTTCTGGACGACAAAGCAGCCTTCCAGCCCAGCGCAAATTTAGCCCTGGAAAACGGCTTGAACTTTAACGTCTGGTCTTCGTGGGCCGGCACTTCAAAACATGACGGCAGCGTCAGCACCGTGGACGCCACGGAATTTGATTACACGATTTCTTATAAGAACACGTTCGGTGAAGATTGCTACTTGACCGACTACACCGTCGGCTGGCGTTACTATGATTACCCGAAGGTCCATAGTGAACTGGCCGATATGCAGGAAGGTTTTATCGAGCTGGCCTGGCCGAATTTGATTGGCAATGGTTTCGTCCCGCGCTATGGATTCTATCAGATGTGGTCCTCGTATACAACGGATAGATCCACTCAACGGCTGGGCGGCGGCCCTAATGGCGGCGGAATACACGACCTCGGCTTCGATTACAACTGGACTTTCGAGTCCGCTCCGGAACTGCCGATGAAGTTCAGTTGGGATATTGTCTATAATGACGGCACAGGCACTTCGATCGATAACCGAGGCGTCGCTCATCTTGCCGAACATGACTGGTCACATATACTCTGGGGTCTTTCGACCAGCTTTAATTGCCCAATGACCGGCGCGAAAGTCACTCCGGGTATCTGGTATCAGACTTCGATGGAAGACTCCGTCAACAAGAACGATGAGTTCTGGAGCGGTTTGTCGTACACCCTGACGTTCTAAGCGGTAATTCTTGAAATACAAAAAAAGGCCGTCCTGATTTATCAGGGCGGCCTTTTTTATTTTTTATCCGCCTTTGGCGAACTCTTTATTTTTTCCTTTTGCCCTTTTCCTTTTTACTTTTTTTACCACGTCTGTGTCATCTGGTATTCCAGCATTACTGTCTGATTAGCGCCGACAGGGACAGCGAACCGGCAGGTGTAGGCGTCTTTCTTTTGATGATTGATGCTGGAGTTATCGATTTTCCAGTTTCGCCCTTCGGGGATTTTTTCATCGACAAACACAGTCACGGCTTGTTCTTTCCGGTTGCGAAGCTCAACTTTCCGTGTAAACGTCTGCCAGCGGTCGCCGTTGCGGGCATCGGTCATCTTCTGCTCAACCGCGATATCAAAAGCATCGCCGATATACAACGACAGCTTCTCATCTTTGGGCGTATGGTCGATTTCATCTTCGCCGACAAATTCGAGGCTCGCATCCGCCGGGTCTTTCTTAAATACCCTGACCCGGCCTTTGGGCAGGGCGATACCAAGTTGGTTTTCCTTTTTGTTTTCAAACTCTATCTTGACCTGCACTTTGCTGCGTCCGTGAGCCATCCAGTCCCACAGTGAGATTTCATAGACATAGACTTTGTTGACCGGCACATTGGACGCAGGTTCAATCAATTCAATCTGCTTGACCTGATTATTTTGCAGGGTGGTTTTTCGGTCCAGCGTATAAAGGTGATACTCCATAAACGGTTTTTCTTCAAATCCTTCTTCCCTAACCACTCCGGCCGCCCTCACTCTCTCATACACAGGCTGGCGAGGCTGAGGAGACGCAACTCGCTTGACGTCGCCGGCGATAAGCTTCAACGCGGCATCCTGGTACGCCGCTCCGCTGTTGTTGGTAATTGTCACCCATCCGCTCATATCCAGTGCATCATCCTTGTCATTCAATACCGCCATATAATCGGCTCGCCAGCCGATACCTTCGGTGGTGTAAGCCACCTGACACAATCCCGCCAATTTTTTGGCTGAATCCACCAGCCAGACTAATGTTGGACGGGTCAGGAGATTTTCAGGTTTTTTATCGAGCTGAATATGTTCCACCGAATCGCCGCTGATGACATTCATCTTTCCGTCGTCATCCTGCAAAATCAGGCTCGGCCCATCTGCGGCCAAAAGCATGCCGCTCACCAGCGACGCGCCGCTGGAACCGCTGCCTTTGACCTGAATTTTCACCGGCTTGTCGATATATTTCTTCAGCAGGCTTTGTGTATTGACAAGGTCGTACTCATAATTCTGCTCCAGCAGTTTGACCTGGCCGGGAAACTCAAGACATTCAAACAACACGCTGGTCGGGTCAATCTGCGAGGCGACATCGGTGAACCGAACGATATTCTGTCCTTCGGCAAAATCCATCTGCCGACGTTCCTTGACGACGGCGAAGTTGTCATTGTAAACCGTCAGCGCAACGCCCGGCTCGAAGGCTTTTTTCTCCGCCGCCGCGCAGGGCAAAACCATCATCAAGCCCAATAAAACAATAAATCCCGTTTTCATGGTATGCTCCTTAAAATCCGTTTTTCCAGAGAATCGTTTTTACGCTCTATTGCCGACGGCAAGAGCGATTTTTCTCAGTGATTCGACAGCGGCGGTCTGCCCCGGAAGCGACGCGGCCGCCTCAGCGGCGAAATGCTTCGCAACCCCGCGAACATAGTCTAAAGAACCGCTGTCATTCAGTAGTTGGACAAGTTTTTCCGGTTCGAGTTCCCCGGAAAATGTTTCCAAAAGAATTTTTCTTTGATTTATATTTTGCCGCCCCAGGCAATGGATGAGAGGCAGGGTTGGCTTTTTCTGGGCGGCATCCGTGCCGAGCGTCTTGCCGATTTTCTTGTCATCGCCGGTGATGTCCAGAATATCATCGGTGATTTGAAAAGCCAAACCGAAACTTCGGCCATAACGGGCGAAACTTTCTGTCGTCGGCGGGTCCGCTTCCGACACTATCGCGCTGAGCCGACAAGCCGCGGAAAACAGAACGGCGGTTTTGGCCTCAATAATTTCCGTATAATCATCCTGTCCCATCGTCCAGTCGGCCCTGCGGAGATTTTGCAGCAGTTCCCCCTGACAGATTTGCTGGGCCGTTTGGCTGAGGATTTTTGCCGCGACGGGAAGATTTAATTCCTCGCTGGCCAAAAACGCCCGGCTCAGCAAAAAATCGCCCAGCAAGACCGCCGCGGTATTGCCCCACAGACAATTGACTGTCGGCTGATTACGGCGGGTTCGGGCATGGTCGATTACATCGTCGTGAAGCAGCGTGGCGGTATGCACCAGCTCAACAATGGCGGCCACTTCGATATGTTCGGGCCGAAGTTTTCCGCAGGCAAGACCGCTCAGCAGAACCAGCGCCGGGCGAAGCATTTTACCTCGCCCGGCACTGATGGTTTCAATTTGCTGATTGACGCTGTTATAAGACGTAATCAGGTGTTCACGAAGCCGGTTTCGAACCTGCTGCAATTCTTCCGCTACCGGCGCAAAGAATTCCGCCATTTGGCCGGCGGGCTTCCCCATGCCGAGCGAACTGATTTTACGAATGGGCATACTCGAAAAACTTCTTGCGAAGCAATTTTGTAATCGGGCCGGGTTTCCCGTCGCCGATGATTCGTTTATCAATTTCCACCACGCCGATGACCTCCGCGCCGGTACCTGTCAGGAAAAACTCGTCTGCCACATATAAATCAAACCGCGTCAGATTTTTTTCCACCACGGGCAGATTTTCTTTGGCCGCCAGACGCATCACCATCTGGCGAGTGATTCCTTCAAGGGAACCGGCCTGAATGGGAGGGACATAGACGACGCCGTTTTTCACGATAAAAACATTATCGCCGCTGGCCTCGGCCACGAAGCCTTCGTGATTGTACATAATCGCCTCATCGGCGCCGGCATCGAGAGACTCAATCTTGGCAAGTAAATTATTCAGATAGTTCAGGCTTTTAACCTGCGGCGGAATCGCCATGGGGTGATTCCGTATCGTCGAGACACTCACCACTTTTAAACCCTTTTCATACAACTCCTGGGGGTAAAGCTGTATCTGGGCCGCGATGATAATAACGCAGGCCTGCTTGCATAGAAACGGATTGAGACCGAGATCGCCAATCCCTCGTGTCACAACCAGCCGGATATAACCATTAACAATATGATTCGCCTGTACGGTCTGATCCAGAGCATCTTTCATCTGCTCATACGTCATGGGTATCACGAGCCGGATAACCTTGGCCGAATCCCACAGCCGTTTCAGATGGGCTTCCAGTTCAAAAATTTTGCTGCTATAAACCCGAATGCCTTCAAAGACGCCGTCTCCGTACAGCAATCCATGGTCGAACACCGACACGTTAGCCTGTTCTTTGTCCACCAGTTTGTCATCCAGCCAGATTTTCATCGAAAAACCTTTCTTTCATTATCTGTACGGTTTTTTCAGGAAACAATTTTCCCGTCGGAAAGCCGGATAATCCGCCCCGCCTGGCGGGCAATCCGGTCGTCGTGCGTCACCATCAGAATCGTCTGACCCTGCTGATTCAGCTCTTTAAGGATATCTAAGATACCATATCCTGTTTTAGAGTCAAGGTTTCCGGTAGGTTCATCGGCCAAGAGCAGCCTGGGCTGGTTTATCAAAGCCCTTGCAATGGCCGCCCGCTGCCGTTCCCCGCCGGAAAGCTCATACGGCTTGTGTTTGAGCCGCTCGGCCAGTCCTATCCGCTCCAGCAGTTGAAAAGCCCTTTGCCGGACGGTTTTTTTACATCCCAGCCAGGTGACAGGCCCGGCAGCTATCATCGCCGGCAATATGACGTTCTCCAAAACATTCAATTCGTCCAAAAGATGATAAAACTGAAATACAAATCCAATTTGTCGGTTGCGAAACTGATTTAACCGGCCGGATGACATCTGGTCTAAGCGAAGCGAATTAAATTCAATCGTGCCTTTGTCGGGTTTATCCAATGCGCCGAGAATATGCAGGAGAGTGCTTTTCCCGCTGCCGGAAGAACCGACAATCACGACAAACTCGCCCTCCGACAAACTCATCTCCACGCCGCGAAGAACCGTCAGCGTCTGCTTTCCCATTCGATAGGATTTGTGGATATTTTTCGCTTGTAAAATCTGTCCCATTTTTCAGCAATCCCGTTTTTTAATGGATTTTATATTCCTGACATTGTGTTTTTTTATATTTGGCTTATCTGCAATATTCGCACGGGCGATTTGGACGCCGCCTGAATGCTCGGAATCAGCGCTCCGACTAAGCAGGCTCCCATTGCACAGACGGCAACCCACATCAGTGTTGACCATTCGACGGCGTTGGGAATCTGGTCAATGGCGTAAATTGAACGATCCCAGACGCGCCAGCCGTAATGATTATACAGCCAGTTTTCCATATCATTAATTTTCCAGAGAAAGAGGCATCCGCTGGCGGTCCCGAGGATTGTGCCGACAATGCCGACAATGCCCGCAAACCCCAAAAACACGGCGGCAACGGATGGAGACGACATTCCGACGCTCTTGAGGATTCCCAAATCCCGGCTCTTATGGCCGATGATCATATAAAAAACCACGCAAATAATAAACACCGTGACAATGCCCAGCATCAGGAATAGCAGCGCAAGCATCATCTTTTCTTTGTCCATCGGCGCAATCCATTCCCGCCTGTCCTGCCGCCAGGTCTGCACCCCAACGGAATCCAGCATCTCCGCATACGGTTTGCCTCGGCAGGATTGCATGAATTCGCGCCAGTGTTGCCGGACCTTTTCTGTGCCGTCTTCGGCGGTGACGCCGTCGGCAAACCGAATATGAATAGTGCTGGAGCGTTCGATCGGCGAATCCATCCCGCTCAGCAGGCGAGCCTGCCGCAGCGGAATATAAACCATCCCGCCGTCGGGCCGGACTAAACCGCTGTGAATGTGGTCGCTGTAATAAAATGTCTTCGAACTGACGGTATCCGTTCCGGCCCGCGCGAAACCGCCTTTGGGATTCAGCGGAAAACCGCTGATATTGACTCGCAGAAGAAACGGTCTTGAGGAAGGACTGTATTCCCCCGTATCGGAACGGAGGAGAATCAAATCGATTCCCAGAACACAGCCATCCAGTTCCGGTACATCCGGCGGCACAAATGCATTTTCGGGTTTATCGGCGTGGTATTGGAGAGTTTTTGCGAAATTCGTCACCTCGCTGTATTTTTGCGGGTCGATACCGACATATTCAACGCCGGCTTCAAACGATGTTCCAAGGTAAGTCATCAGCCCCATCCCTTGCACCGTTTCTGAGGCTGCCGCGACAAAGGGCTGTTTTTCCAATTCCCGTATGAAGTCGGCGGCATAAGGAAACCCTACCAGCGATTGACTGCGAATGACACAGTCGCCGACGAAGCGATGACATTTCTCCTTAAAGTCGCCGGCCAGCCCGTTCATTACACTCATCACGATAACTACAATAAATACGCACAGCGCAACGGAAGCAACCGCCAGAATACTGATTCGGCGATGCCAGAAATAACGCCAGGATAATTTGAGTCCAATCATCTTATTCGTATCGCAATATCTTTACAGGTCTGACCCACGCGGCGGCAATGGCGGGTATCAGCGCCCCGACGACCGCGGCGGCCAGCGCCGCCAGGCAAATCCAAACCGCCCAAGACCAGTTGACTTCATTGGGAATTTTCGTGAATAAATATGTACTGGCTTTCCAGACTTTCAAGCCCGTCGCGGTGGTAATCCCTTTTTCCACTATGTCGATATTCCGCGTCACCCACCAGCCCAGCACGGCACCCAGCGCCGAACCTATAAGACCGTTGACCGTGCCGAATAATAAATACATCGCCGCCACCGAGACATCCGACGCGCCGCAGCTTTTGACGACGGCGATATCTTTCCGGCGGGTCATCACAATCAGATAAAAAATACAGAAGACCAGCAGGACAACACCGAAACTGACAATGACGAGAATCAGCATCAGTATATTCAGTTGTTTGCGGTATTCGCCGATGAGCCGGGCCTGCATCTTACGGCTGCTTTCCACGGAAGCTATATTGGCCCAGGCGGATCGGCCCTTGGCGAAATTCAGCCACGCGCCGCGAATCATCGCCATCGCGGCCTCTTCATCCGCGCCTTTGGTCAGACGAATTTGTATTTCATCGGTACAGATTTGCTTATCTGGATATAACAGCGCGCTGAGTGTCTCAATCGGCACATAGACGAAATTCTGGTCGAATTCATAAACGCCCGTCTGTACGACATCGGTAATGGTAAAACGCAATACCTTGCGGACATACCGCGGCTGTGAATCGCTGCTTTCTTCCTGGGCCGATTCGTTTTTCATCAGAGTGCCGGTTGTCAGCGCCGCTTTTTGTCCGAAGAAAGAGCTGACCTGCTGCATATCGTAATCATCCGTGATTTCATCGGGACTGGCGATAAGACCGATACCGACAAACCCGCCGACAACTTCAGACGCCAACTGTCCCGGGGTAAATGAAATAAGGTCGGAAGAGATGTTCTTTTGTCGAACCAGTGCATCTTTCAGGGGAGAAACTTTCAGCCGGCTCTGCAGGTCAATACCCAGAACCTGCGCAGCCCGCACCTGCCCCGGCCCGGTCAGTAATAATCCGGTGCCTTTGAGTACCGGCGTGGCCGTCTGCACACTCGGAACCTGTTCGATTTGCTTCAGCAATTCCGGAAATCCCTCAATTCGGAATCCCTGCGGCGCGGAAAGAATCACATCCCCGAGGTAATCGCTTGCACTGGATTCCACCGCATGAATAAACCCGGTGAACAGACTGGCCACAGTAATCAGCATCGCGCAGCAGAGCATCACCGCCGCGACACTCAGCAGCATGATGCGTTTGCGGCGAAGATAACGACCACATAAAAACAAAGCCCACTGCTTCATCTGATTTCGGTCTATCCTTTTATGAGATGAAATCCGACATTATGAAATCCGAAATTCGAAGCACGAGATTCGAGTTTCGAGTTATTTTACTCTTTGGCTTCCGGCCTCAGCAGCGGGAATAAAATCACGTCGCGGATACTGGTGGCGTCGGTCAGCAGCATTACCAGGCGGTCGATACCGATGCCCAGCCCGCCGGCCGGCGGCATCCCGTATTTCAGGGCGTTAATGAAATCCTCATCCATCTTGGCCATGGATTCTTCTTCGGACAGGCCGCGAAGCTGCTGGCGAAAATTTTTCTCCTGCACATCAGGGTCGTTGAGTTCCGTATAAGCATTGGCCACTTCCATCCCCGCGATAAATAATTCAAACCGCTCGGCAAATCGCGGGTCTTTTTTGCTCTGCCGGGTCAGTGGACAAAGCGCCGCCGGGTAATCCATCACAAACGTCGGATTCATCAGCTTCTCTTCGACGGTTGCTTCAAAAACTTCACTGATGACTACCGCATCATCTTTTTTATCCGTGTCCTGAATGCCCAATTGTTTGGCTTTTTGCCGCACCGTTGCCACGTCTTCGATATCACAGCCGGCATATTCTTTCAGTAATTCGGCATACGTCGCCCGACGCCATGGACGGGAATAATTGATTTGTTTGTCCCCGAAAGGCCGTTCCCATATCCCATCGAGTTTTTCAATCAGGTCGGCAACCACGCCTTCCGTCAATTCCATCATCACGCCGTAATCCGCATACGCCTGGTACAATTCCATCATCGTAAATTCCGGATTATGGCGTGTGCTCAGGCCCTCATTACGGAAGTTACGGTTGATTTCAAAAACCTTTTCCATACCACCGACTAAGAGACGTTTCAAAAACAGCTCCGGGGCGATGCGCATATACAGGTCGATATCCAGTGTATTGTGGTGGGTAGTAAACGGCTTGGCTGCGGCACCGCCGGCGATGGCCTGCATCATCGGCGTTTCGACTTCGACAAATCCCTTAGCCTGTAAAAACGCGCGAATCGATGACACCATCGCACTGCGTTTTTGGAAACGTTCCATCACTTCCGGGTTGGCCCACAAATCCACATAGCGCTGCCGATAACGCAGGTCAGGGTCGGCAAGGCCGTGAAATTTCTCCGGCGGAGGCAATAACGCCTTCGACAGCATCTCAACCTTCTCGACCCAGATGGTCATCTCGCCGGTCTTGGTCTTGCCTAATTGTCCTTCAACCCAGACGATGTCGCCCAAATCCAGCAGTTTAAGCATTTCCCATCGGTCGGTCAGAAGCTGCTTGCTGAGGCCAATTTGAATCGTACCAGTCGAATCCCGCAGGGTGATAAAAATCAGTTTGCCGATGTCCCGCAACAGCACGATGCGTCCGGCATAGCGGGCCTTTTTGCCTTCTTCATACTGTGCCTTGACCGTCTGAGCCGATGACGGCTCTTCCATCCGGCCGCCGTAAGGGTCAACCCCCATCTGTTCGATTTTGTATCGTTTTTCCCGCCGCTGCTGTTCGAATTTGTTCTGTGCCGCGTCTGTCAATTTAATTTCCCTTCGCTATTCAAATCCGCCGGCGGCCTGCTTCCGCCAAAATAGCCAACACAGGATTCGCCGGTTCAAAATTTATTTTTTATTCCCTATCGCCATTCCAATCACAATCGTATTGGGGTCTTGCGGCAATTGAAGTGTCTGGCCGGCCCGAACCATCTTGCTTTGCACCACCAGCAGGGCCGTCGTAAGCTGCGGATCCGAATCGAGAGTTTGCTGCAAGGTACTCCGTTTGGTCGGGGCTTTTGTTTCATCATGATCGGCCTGCACCAGTACGTCATTAGTCCGCTGCAAATCCAGCATTCCCCGCAATTCCGTAATATTCATTTTGACTTCGACATCCGGCGCGATGCCCCAGTCCTTGCGCCCAAGTTTTTCCATCTGGTAGCGATTCTTGACCGGCTGATCGCTGGGCAAATGATAATAGGCCACGGTGTATTTCAACTGGGATTCGCCGCCGGTATAAGCCGACACCACCTGGACACTGCCTTTGCCGTAGCTGCGCTGGCCGACCAGTGTCGCACGATTGAGCTGGGGGTCCTGTAAAGCGCCGGCTACAATCTCGGAAGCGCTGGCGGAACTTTCGTTAATCAATATCACCAGCGGATAATCCGGATGTGTCCCTTTGGCGTGGGCGATTTCGTATGTCGGGAATCCGTGTCTGGGGCTGCTCTTGACAATAACGCCTTCCCGCACGAATAAATCCGCGACCTCGGCGGCGCTGCTTAAATACCCGCCGGGATTATACCGTAAATCCAGAATCAGTCCGCGAAGCCCGTCTTTTTCCATCTGCGTCAAAATCGCATCCATATCCGGGCCGCTGGTTTCAGTAAATGTGGTCAATCGAACGTATCCGATCTGATTGGCCGGGTCAATCATCCAATCCCATTGGCCGTCAGTCTTCCTTCGCCAACCGCGCAGCGGCTGAACCGCGATTTTGTCCCGCACAATCGTCACGTCCCATGTCTTGGCCGTAGAAGGTCTGCGGATTGTCAGGGTGACCTTCGTTCCCTTCGGGCCGGTAATCTTCTCCACCGCACAGAAAATATCCATTTTTTCCGTCGATTCACCGTTGACTGCAATAATTTCGTCATCGGCATCCAGGCCCTCGCGATATGCCGGCGTATCCGGCAGAAGACTGCCTATCTTGAGAACTCCTGTTTCCTTGGAGATTTCCACGCCGATACCCGAAAACTGCTGCGTCATCGACTTTTCAAAATCCCGCACATTCCACGGCCAAACCAGATCAGTAAACGGGTCCACCGCCGACAATGCCGCCTCAGCAAAATGCGCAATGACCACCTCCTGCGGCAAGTGAAGCGTCGCTTCGTTTATATTCATCACTTCGTCGAAACATCGCGCCACATCCCGCAGTGTTCGGGGGCCGGGAGATTCTTTAAGCTCCGATTCGAGTTTATCCAGCCGCGTCGCCCATTCCGTCAATTGATTAGGCTCCGCGCGCCAGGCTAACTCTTCCTTACTGTCGGCCAGTACCCGGCTCAGCAGACGACATCGCTCGATGGCCTTTTCGCACATTCCCGCGTAGTCCAGCTCGTTGACGTAATTGGCCTCCAGCGCCTGTAAAGCCCGCATAAACATAAACGGCTCAATCCCCTTGTACCGCTCAATAGCCATCCGTCCGCAGTCATTTTTCTTGAGCGACAGTTCAATCGAAGCCATCTCCGCCAGTCGGTCGGCGTAATCTTTATATTCTTTATTGCCCTCATCCAGCAGCGTCATCCAGTAATAATAATGCGCGTAGGCGTCAATCCATTTGCCCTTCTTTTCATCTTCCTGCGCCACCTGCCTGGCCCGGTCAATAACTTTTTTTACAAACGGTTCCCGCAGAAAATCCCCTTTCCCCGCCGGCGACGCCAACTCACGCAAACGAATCACCGTTGCCATGGCGTCATCAAGTTTGTTGGGTTCCGCCGTATCGATCTGTTTAAGTTTTTCTCGTTTTTTTTCCAGGTCTTTTTGCTGTTCCGCGATTGTCAACTGTTTTTTCTCTTCGCGTCTTTTCTGCAAATCGTCATAGCGGGCCAGGATATTAGCCATCTGGGCCAAACGGGAATCCGTTTCCTCTGTCGCGGATTTGCACGCCTCTTCGGCCCCGGCAAAATCCCCCGTCAGAATCCGCCCGACCACCGTATCCACAGTCGTAACCGGCTGACTTTCAACGGACGGCGTCTGCGGCGCAGTCGCCGCATTAGGCTCGGCAGTATTAACAGCGCTTCCATCATCCACCGTCGGCTTACACCCCGTCCCCCAACGGACGGCGTCTGCGGCGCAGTCGCCGCATTAGGCTCGGCAGTATTAACAGCGCTTCCATCATCCACCGTCGGCTTACACCCCGTCAGCGCAACTCCTACCAGGACCGGAAGCCACATCCACAACCAATAAGACCTCTGCTTGCAGAGTCTGAAATCAGAACGATTAGAATTCATGCCACCCTTGTCTGACTGCAACGCGGCAGGACGATTGTCACGTCATCCTGCCGCGATGAAATCTATTATCCGCTTTCGGCGGATTTTTTTAGAATTTAAATTTGAATTTTTATTTACACTCGCCGGCCTTACCTGCACAACCCAAAATCTGCAGTTTGTGCTTGACCATTTTCTTAATGGCTTCCCGACCCGGCCCCAGATATTTGCGAGGGTCAAACTCACCGGGTTTTTCAGCAAAGACCTGGCGGATTTTGGCCGTCAGCGCCATCCGCAGGTCGGTATCGATATTCACCTTGCAGACCGCCATCTTGGAAGCCCTGGTAATCGCGTCTTCCGGCACGCCCATCGCGTCGGGCATCTTGCCGCCATATTTATTGATGAGGTCTTTGAATTCCTGCAGAACGCTGCTGGAACCATGCATCACCAGCGGATAGCCGGGCAGCAGTTTGCTGACTTTTTCAACGACGTCAAATGCCAGTTTCGGCGCAGCCTTGAATTTATAGGCGCCATGGCTGGTGCCGATTGCCACCGCCAGCGAATCGCAGCCGGTCTTCTCGACAAATTCCTTCACTTGATTCGGGTCGGTCAGATGAGCCGAAACATCTTCGACGCCTTTGACATGCTCTTCAATGCCGCCAAGTTGTCCCAGTTCCGCTTCCACCACAACACCGTGGGCATGGGCATACTTGACAACTTCTTTTGTCAGCTTGACATTGTCCTCAAATGACTGATGCGACGCATCAATCATCACCGAGGTGAATCCGTCATCCACGCATTGCCTGCAGAGCTCAAACGTATCGCCATGGTCGAGATGCATACAAATCGGAATCTGCGGGTTTTCTTTCACGGCCACATCGATAATCGCTCGCAGATAGCTCATCTTGGCGTATTCACGGGCGCCCTTGCTGATTTGTAGAATCAGCGGGGCCTGTTCCTCCACGATGGCATCCACGATGCCCTGCGTGATTTCCATATTGTTGACATTGAAGGCGCCTATGGCATATCCATTTTTATACGCCATCTGAAACATTTTTTTGGTTGTTACCAACGGCATAATTTTCTCCTCTGAAAAAAAATTGTCATTACACAAACTATAGTTCTATTCATCCCTATCGGATGATTAACTGCTTCACACCTCGCCTAATCCATTTGTGCCATTCGTGAGCCGACTATCCCCGTATAACGTCGCGATCCCAGAGACATTTCCTCGACACCCTCCGGCCAGACACTGAATACCACGCCGTTACGTTTCAATGACTGGTCGAACGACGCCTCCAGAGAATAAAACAGCCGGTGATACTGACGAACGACGCCGAAACTGCTCCGTACCGCACGCCCAAAATCGAAGTTGTATTCCTGCGAACACGTCAGCCAGTACCGCTGACC
>VGXU01000014.1 GCA_016873215.1 Planctomycetota bacterium | reverse complement strand
TCTTGTGCATATCCTTCAGTCGAACAACTTCCGCTTTGCTTAACTCAAATCCCTTCATGTCTTTATTATCGGACATTCTCGCCTATTTCAATAATTTTACCAGACTTTTCCAGTCAGGAACGGTATAAAAGCCGTCAAGCGCATCTGTCGATATGTACTTTCCGAAGTTAACCGGTCGAAATGTGTAAAACGGAGTCAGGGTGTCCAATGCGGGGTTATATGGCATACAGACAAGCTTTCAGAGCCGTTTTTTTGTGCATATTTGCGATGTTGACGGCGCTGCAGGGTTACGCGGCCCGGCCGGACGTTGCGGCGGTAAGAAAAAAGGCCAAAGACAAGGGCTATACTTTCATCATCGGCGAAAACCCGGCAACTCAATACTCCCTCGAACAATTATGCGGAACCAAAATGCCGGCTGTACGTCGGCCGCGAATGAAAACCACCTCCGCAGCGCAACGGCAGGCCGCCGCAGCCGGTTCTCTGCCGAGCAGTTTCGACTGGCGCAAACTGGAGGGCTGCACTCCGATAAAAAATCAAGGCGGTTGTGGCTCCTGCTGGGCCTTTGCGGCGATGGGTGTCGTGGAATGCGTCTATCGGATACACGGCAACGAGGTTAAGGATTTCTCGGAACAGTGGCTAGTAAGCTGCACGGAAGCCGGCGACTGCGACGGCGGCTGGTATGAAAAGGCCCTGGATTATCTTTTGGATACGCCGGATGCCTGTGAAAAAATCGGCTCTCCTCTCGAAGAGGACTATCCTTATAAGGCGAAAAACGCAGACTGTACCTGCCCTGCGGGACCGCGATTCCTAATCACGGACTGGTCGGCTGTGCAGGAAGATATCGAAGCGATGAAAGAGGCAATCTCTACGTATGGCCCTATCGCAGTTTGTGTATGTGCTGATGATCTTTTTCAATGTTATCTTGGCGGTATTTTCAACACGCCTCCAAACGGCAATTTAAATCACGCCGTGGTTCTCGTTGGCTGGGACGACACACAGGGCGTCAACGGTATCTGGATTCTGCGTAATTCATGGGGAACGGGATGGGGCGAAAACGGCTATATGCGGATTGAATACGGCAGTAATAATGTGGGCGCCGCGCCCTGTTATGCCGAATGGACGCCCGACAATGAACCCAACTATTTCGACGTTCCCGACGTCTATCCAACAATCAAGGCGGCTTTCGCCGCGGCTGACAATAACGATATCATCCGGCTGTCGCCGGGAACTTATACCGGCAACGATAACACCAATATCGATTTCGGCGGCAAGGGCGTGACTCTTCGTTCAACCAATCCCCTGGACCCCAATACAGTCGCCGCTACAATCCTCGACTGCCAGGGTACGGACGCTGTGCCGCGGCGAGCGTTTATCTTTGACAAAGGCGAAAACGCAAACTCCGTGATTTCCGGTTTGACTATCCGCAACGGGTATGTCCGCGACAACGGCGGAGCGGTTTATTGCTATTACAGCAGCCCGACAATCAAAAACTGTGTCTTTGAAAACAATAAGGCCACGGGGTACAAAAAATCCGGCGGAGCCATCGCTCTCTACAACAGCAGCCCGACTATTTCCAACTGCCGGGTTGAGAATAACTCAGCCAGCAGTTATGGCGGCGGCATCAGCTGCCGTGACGGCAGCAGTCCGATTATCTCCAACTGTCAATTCCTCAACAATGATTCCGGCGATGAAGGCGGAGGGGTCTATTGCTGGGTCAATTCCAGGGTAGTTATCGATCACACGATCATCGCCGGCAATTACAGCAATAACGCCGGGGGCGGATTATTCTTCTTTGAATCCGGGGACAACGTTGATCCCAATGTGCCGACGCTGACGTTTTGCACCATTACCGCCAACGGCACCAGCGGTCTGGGCGGCGGCATCTTCGCTATGGACAGCGTCGTCGAACTGAACAACTCCATTTTGTGGAATAATACGGCCGGAGCATTCAGCGGTCCGCAAATCGCCCTGCTTGACGACTCGCTGTTTGGAACGACCCTGCGAGTTAATTATTGCGATGTCACCGGGCTGAACCAGGGCCATCTGATAGAGTTCAATTGCATTTTGGACTGGGGCGATGGCAATATTAACGCCGACCCGCTGTTTGTTGACCCCTCGCAGCACAACTATCGTCTCAAATCCGCCTCGGGCCACTGGGATTCGCAAACGTCCGAGTGGGTTCTCGATGACGGCGACAATTACGACGCCGGCGACGATGAAAACAGCCCCTGCATCGACGCGGGCGACCCTGAACTTTCTGTGGGCATGGAAATGCAATGCAACGGAAACCGAGTCAATATCGGCGCTGACGGCGGCACGGAACAGGCCAGTCGAAGCCCGGAAAAAAAATGCTGTATGCAATGTATTGAAGGCGACTTTAACTGCGATTGCATCATTAATATGGAAGACCTGATGCGGCTTGCGGAAAGCTGGCTGCAATGCAACCTGCTGCCCCGTTATCATTGCGCTGAATAAGCGGCGTGTTTTGTACGTGGTTCCTATGTGTTTGACAACTTGTCTATCTGCACCGTATTGGGATCTCTATTGAATGGAATTTTCAAATCCGTCCCTTCGCGCACCAGGATAGTTTTTTTCTGACCGTCCCAAAGACATTCCACTTCGAGCGTCTTAGTGCATCCGTCCAGAGGGTCTTCTCCTGCCAGCTCATTGCCGGAGTGAATGGAAAGTGTATTTTGATGAACTGCATCGGCCACTTTCAAGGTCACATCGACCCATTGGTCTTTCGCGCCGTATCGAGCAGAGAGAATTTTTAACTCTTTGGGTCCAACCGCTTCCTGCGGCGAAAGTGGCGGCGTGATTTCAATTTTAACCTGTTGACTGAGATCCCTCTGCCATTCTTCCACCCAGCTTGTTTTGTCCACAAAGAATAACGGCGTCGAAAGGAATAACGTAATCAGTACCGACAGAAAAAATGCTATCCAGAGATTTACGACATTGGCCTTTAGCCCCTTTTCCCGACCATTGCCCATGCTGCGCAATAAATCTTCCAGTTCCTGTTTTCTGGGCAGCAGTTCTTTTTGGTTGGCTCTTTGATTCAGCCAGCAGACCCACCAGCAAACCAGTACCGCACCGACAACAAAGCTGCCAAAAAATATTATACTCCCCAAAACCTGACCTTCCTGAATCAGGGGATGGCCGAGACCGATGAACGTAAAACTGAAAGTGACAAATGGCAGCAACAGATACCACCAGAAAACATTCCTTAATAGTTCCATCTGGCACTCGATCTCACAAAGGGACTCCTCAACACATGTTCGCAGCGACGCCGTCCCGGCCGGACTTTTTTTCGGGCGAAATCGTCGATATACAATAAAAAATATCGCCACATAAAGCATCCCTCCCGCCGCCGCATAGAACCATTTGTTCAATGCAACACCGAATAGAATTAAAAAACAAACACCAACTAAGGATGCGATACATTCCCGGATGTCCCGCCAGAGTATTTCATGGTCAAAATTGCGCTGATTGCGGCTGACTTCCTTAAAGAGCATATCATAGCTGATTTGCACTTTGGCATCGCCGCCTTCTTTTCGCCATTGATTCTGCAGGTCTTCAAATTTCATCAATCCGCCCTTTCAGTAATTCCGCCAGTTTGGCCTTGACTCGGGTTAATCGCGTCCCCACGCTGCTTTCGGTAATCCCCAGCACTTCGGCCATCTGTTTATAAGGTAATCCATCCAGGGCCAACAGGACAAGTGTCGCATCCACAATTGGCAGGGAATGAATCGCCTGGTATAATTGTTCAATTGTTTGTTGGTCGCCAAATGGAGACTCTTTTCCTTTGCCGCCATCCGGCGTCTGCTCCGGCGATAATAACTGTAGATTACTGTTTTTCCGCTTGCCGCCGCGTTTCCAATCCAGTGCCGTATTGAATGCCACGCGGTATATCCAGGTGCTCTCCTCGCAACGACCCTCGAATTTCGGCAGTGATCTCCAAAGCTGTAAAAGAATCTCCTGAAACAAATCATCCCTGTCCGAGGTCTGGACGGCAAAGGAGCGGACGATTCGAATCAGAATCGCCTGATAGCTTTCTATCCACTTGCGGAATTGTTGCTCTTGAGCCGTCAAATCGTTCCCTTCCTGTTCCCTATGTTAGTAACCGCAACAGCCCGTTTCTTACAGGAAATTTTTACCTTTTTTTGATATAAAATTGTCTCACCCGCCGGGCTAATTTCACCCATTCTATGCTATATGGCATTATACAGGCATTAAAGACAATGAAAATCCCACGAGGTCTCCGATGGCCTATGAAGCTCTCGCAGGGCCTTTTTTATCTGGAAAATCAGGCGCAAACCTGTATAATTGTAAATAGAATGAAAAAAACGATTCTTACAGAAATTGACCGCCATAAGAAAGTCCTGGCGGAACTTGAGGCCCAGGCACAAAAAGTCCTGCCGGCGGCGGCGAATCTGCTGATTGACTGCCTTGAAAACAACGGGTGTGTCTTTATCTGCGGCAACGGCGGCTCTGCTGCCGACAGCCAGCATATCGCCGCGGAGCTGGTCGGGCGATTCCGGCTCGAACGGAAAGCATTGGCCGCTGTAGCACTGACGACCGACACATCCGCTCTGACTGCTATCGGAAATGATTATGGCTTTGAACATATTTTTTCCCGCCAGGTTGAGGCACTGGCTAAAGAAGGCGACGTGCTGTGGGCTTTTTCCACCAGCGGCACATCGAAAAATGTTTTGGCCGCGGCCGGACTGGCAAAAGATAAAGGATTGAAAATTCTGGCCTTTACCGGAAAATCCGATACCCCGCTGGAAAAACTGGCCGATGTGAGCATTACTCTAAATGGCCCGACATCTACTGTTCAGGAAATCCACCAATTAGCCTACCATATTTTGTGCGATATAGTTGAAACGCATTTCACGAAGGTAAAATAATCACCTTGCCGGCGCAACGCAAAAGATGTAAATCAGCGGATCGGAGCCGGTGTTGACAATGTTGTGTTCGGTATGCGGCGGGATATAAAAAACTTTGCCTTTGCCGACTAAGAAGCGGTCTTTGCCGATGACCGCCTGTCCCCGGCCGTTAAGAAAAACCAGCAGTTCTTCGCGGGCCTCGGTGCTGTGTTTGCCGCATTCGTCATTGGGCCCTAAAAACACCCGCCCCGCTTTCATTCCGCACGTTTCCGGCGACTGCATCAGCCGCTGATAATCCTGCTTATCATTCAAATCCACCGTAAATGCTTTTTTCATAATGCACCTTTGTTTTCACATATAAAAAACGGCAAAACAACGTCTTTGGTTTCCATAGATTATCTGAAAACATCGCGACAAAATCAATACCCATGTTTACTGATATTACCGCTGTATTTTTTTTAAAAAAGCGATAGAATTCCTGACAGATAATACAGGAGATATTATGAACATCGGAAAATTGCGGCTGGCGGCGATAACTGTTTGTGTAATAGTGTCCGGATGTCAAATGGAACGAAATACTATATCCATCATCCCTCAACCTGTGTCGATGAGGCCCGGCCAGGATATGTTCGTCCTGATGCGCAAGACAACAATTCTCTCGGCCGACAAAAACACCCGCAATGAAGCGTCACAATTAGCCGACAGTCTTAATGCGGCAACAGGCCTTCATCTCCGTACCACGGACCTCAACAGCGACTATCAAATCCGTCTCTTTCTCGTTGACTCGATGACCTTCCTCGGCAATGAAGGCTATCAACTCAACGCCGCATCCAACGCGGTGGAAATCCGCGCCTTTAAACCCGCCGGGGCATTTTACGGCTGCCAGACATTGCTGCAACTGCTGTCTAAAACATCCGAAGGCAAATGGCAAATCCCCTGCGTCGAAATTGAGGATTATCCGCGATTTCGCTGGCGGGGGATGCACCTGGACGTCTGTCGGCATTTTATGCCGGCTGGGTTCGTGAAAAAATACATCGACCTGCTGGCAATGCACAAAATGAATACCTTCCACTGGCACCTGACCGACGATCAGGGCTGGCGCATCGAAATCAAGAAATATCCCAAACTGACCGAAATCGGCGCCTGGCGCGACGGCACGCAAATCGGCCATAACTCCGCCGCGAAGAAAAAATATGACAATGTTCATTATGGCGGTTTTTATACGCAGGAACAAATCCGCGAGATTGTCGCCTATGCCAAAGCCCGCCATATTAATATCGTCCCCGAAATTGAGATGCCCGGCCACTGCCAGGCCGCCGTCGCCGCCTATCCCGAACTGGGCTGCACCGGAAAATCCGTCGGCGTAATGCAAGGCTGGGGCGTCAGCGAAAATATCTACAACGTCCGCGAAGAGACGTTTCAATTTATAGAAGATGTTCTGACTGAGGTGATGGGGCTGTTTGATTCGCCGTTTATTCACGTCGGCGGCGACGAAGTGCCTAAGACGCAATGGAAACAGGACGCTTACGCCCAGGCTAAAATGAAAGAGCTGGGTCTGAAAAATGAAGAGGAATTGCAAAGCTGGTTCATCCATCGCATCGACACATTTTTGACAAAGCACAATCGCCGGCTTATCGGGTGGGATGAAATTCTCGAAGGCGGACTCGCCCCCGGGGCAGCGGTAATGAGCTGGCGCGGCGAAGTCGGCGGTATCGAAGCCGCCAAAGCCGGCCATGATGTCGTGATGACGCCGGGCAATTACACCTATTTCGACCATTATCAGGCCGACCCGAAAACCGAACCAATGGCTATCGGCGGCTTTACGACACTTGAAAAGGTTTATCATTATGAACCCGTCCCCGCTGCCCTCGATGCCGATAAGGCCAAACATATTCTCGGCGCACAGGGACAAATCTGGACGGAATACATTGCCGCACCGCAGCAGGTCGAGTATATGGCTTATCCGCGCGCCGTCGCTTTGGCCGAGGTGCTCTGGACGCCAAAAGATAAAAAGGACTATGCCGATTTCATTCAGCGATTGCAGATTCACAGCAAACGCCTCGACCGCCTCAACGTCAATTATTGCCCGCTCGATAAGGCGGGTTTCCTGACACCCAAAATCCGCCGTCGGAAAGACGGCTTTGTCTCCATCTCTTGTTTTGTCCCATCAGCTCAAATTTACTACACGCTCGACGGCTCCGAACCAACGGCAAAATCAAAACAGTATGCCGGTTCGTTTCCATTGCCCGACGGCGGGACGATACAGGCCGTCGCTGTCAGCGATGATAAAGCCGGCCCTGTTGTGAAGGCAAATTTCGGCCCGTGCAAAAAAGACTGGAAAATCCTCGCTGCCGACAGTACCCAGCCCGGCGAAGATGCCGCCAACGCCATCGACGACAACCCCGAAACATGGTGGCAAACGGAATATCTCGAAAAGTCTCCCGCTCATCCGCATACGCTGGATATTGATTTGGGTAAAACATACAAACTCAAAGGCGCAACCTATACGCCGCGCCCCAGCGGCGGCAACGGCACCATCAAAGAATGTGAATTTTATGCCAGCCCCGACGGCAAAACGTGGATGCTGGCCGGGAAAGGATTATTCGAGGACATCAAACGCAATCTGGTCGAGCATCCAGCCGTTTTTGAAAAGCCCATTGAAGCGCGTTATCTGCGTTTTGTGTCCATACGTGAAATCAACGGCAATCCCTGGGCTTCCGTCGGCGAAATCGGCATTATTATAGAAAAGTAGGGTGTGCAGCTTTGTTGCACACGCGGAAATAATGGACGATAAAACCATGAAATTGGATATACACACCTTCACCGTCACCCTGCCCAACTGGACAGCAGCGTTTCTGCAATCCCGACCTGTAACATATCCGACAATCGAAGACCGAATGCGGCTGGCGATAGAACTGTCCCGGCTGAATGTCGAGCGACGCAGCGGCGGGCCGTTCGGCGCTGCCGTCTTTGATAATCAAAACGGCAATTTAATCTCTGTCGGCGTCAATGTCGTTGTCGCAAGCCGATGCAGTCAGGCCCATGCTGAAATGACAGCGATTGCATTGGCTCAACAAACTCTATCGACACATAATCCTGCATCCAAAGGAACGTTCCAATTGGTCAGTTCCTGCCAGCCCTGTGCGATGTGTCTGGGGGCAATTGGCTGGTCGGGAATGAAATCTCTGGTTTGCGGTGCGCGAGGCGAGGATGCCGAGGCCATTGGTTTTGATGAAGGTGCAAAACCGGCTGAATGGGTAAAAGAACTTGAAAAACGCGGCATCGAAGTGACACTCGATATTCTTCACGCCGAAGCCAAGGCCGTTCTCAACGCCTACAAATCCACGAATGGCATTATTTATTAGTTTTTATTTGTGTATCAAATCAATCCAACGACAGACCGGATGATCAATTTGGCGAGGCGGTCTTTTTTATCTTGTAATTTTGTCCAGCCGGTGTGCGGGGTTTTAAGATAGACACAGGAGCTGTCGCCGCCGATAGCGGCAGGCGTATTGGCGATGATCATATCGGCATTTTTGGAATATAATTTCTTTTCAGCATTGGCTTTGAGATCGCAATCCTCCAAAGCAAAGCCGATGACAAATTGTTTCTTTTTGTGCCTGCCCGCCCAGGCCAGAATATCCTCGGTCGGCTCTAATCTTAAAGTCAGCAGCCCTTTTTCCTTTTTCGTTTTTACTTTTGCCTTCTCGACCGGCGTATAATCCGCTACCGCCGCGGCCATAATCAGGCCGTCGCAGCGGTTGAAATATTTTTTCACCGCCGCGGCCATATCCGCCGCCGAAACGACACTAACTACATCGGCCCCGCGCGGCGGCGTTAATGCCGTCGGCGCGGTAATCAATGTCACCTTATGCCCGGCCTTTAGCGCCGCATGAGCAAGGGCATACCCCATTCGCCCCGAACTGGCATTGGAGATATACCGCACCGGGTCAAGATACTCCCGCGTCCCGCCGGCGGTGATGACAAAATGTAATGTCGGTTTTTTCTGTGCCATGTTCTATTATTATACTCCATACCTCACTGAAACTCCACGGCCGAGGGCGGCTTTACTGCATTTTTACATCCTAAGTCTCTTTCAATTCCTCAGTTATTGCAGCAAGATAAGTATCTACCTGCCCGGCCAGAATATCCGACACCGTCGGGTTTAAGTCCAGCGACGCCGGCTCGATACCGAAAATGACGACTTCCTTCGGGGCAGCATCAAGCTGGCCGGCCAAATCCAGCACCTTCAAAATATCCACCTCGTGCAGCGAAAAATGGCCGAGATTTTTGACGGAACGCACCTGGTCGGGAGTAAACCGGCGGATTGTGCCGGGCGGTTCGCCCATTTTAGCGCAGTCAATCAGAATGACTTTGTCGCGGTTTTCAATCTTATACAGCAGGTTTAACCCTCCAACTCCGCCGTCGTAAAACTCCACGATTTCG
The DNA here is from genome assembly GCA_016873215.1 of Planctomycetota bacterium. Lineage (GTDB taxonomy): Bacteria > Planctomycetota > Phycisphaerae > Sedimentisphaerales > Anaerohalosphaeraceae > Anaeroglomus. The sequence continues at coordinate 40,062 of VGXU01000014.1, read as the reverse complement.
CCCCCGGCCAATTCCTGATTTTGCGATTTTTCGGCCAGTTTTTGTGCCAGCAGTACGCCGATGCCCTCATCCGACATCAGCGGGTTACCCAGACCGATGACGATCGACGATTTTCGATTGTCAATTTTTGATTGATAAGTCATTGTAAATACTTTAGTTGTGGTCGGTTCATGAATTCGTAAAAGGACACCTTAGTCAAAATGTCAGCAATGAGCAAGAAAAAAGTATAGTTGAGCGATAAAAACGCCAAATAATGTGAAAAATATGCGGCTAAATCGCTTGACACGGCACAACAAAACCGATATTGTTGTACATGAGCTTGTGAAAGTGAGTACAAACACAAGGTGGTAATCGGCGTATGATGAAGTATCGCAGAATACCGGAAGAGACCATTCGACGAATGCCCCGCTATTTGCGGGCGTTTTCGACACTGGGTGGGCATGGACGGGGATTTCTTTCCAGCCGGCAGTTGGCCGACTATCTGCATTTGAACCCGCCGCAGATACGGAAAGACCTGTCATATTTCGGCGATTTCGGGACACGAGGCGTGGGTTACCCGGTTTCACAGACCGCCGAGCAGATTCGCAAAATTCTCAAGCTTGATGTATCGCAGAAAGCGGTTCTGATTGGAGCGGGCCGGTTGGGTACGGCCATCGCATCCTATCCGGGTTTCGCGATATTCGGTTTTAATATCGCGGCGATCTTTGACAATGCACCGGCCAAAATCGGCAAAAAAATCGCCGGCCTGACGATTCAGGACACGGCGCGGCTTGCCGCGATTCGCAGCGGCGATGTTCATCTTGCGATTCTGGCCATTCCCGGCGAGGCGGCACAAACGTGTGCCGACACCCTCGTACAAGCGGGAGTGCGGGGAATTTTGAACCTGTCACCCTGCTGGCTGCGTGTGCCAAAGCGCGTAAAAATCGTCAGTATCGACCTGGCGATGGAAATGGGAACGCTGCCGTACTATATTAAATAACAAATTCCGAGATTGTCGGGATAAATTTGATTTTGGAATCTGGATTTTGTAATTCGGTCCTTTATACAAGGGTTGGCGTATGAGTGTAAGCAAACTGAATAAGCAGCAATTCGGGCAGTTCGTGGATGCGATACTGGCGGCCGGGCGCAAGGTCGTCGGCGTCGTGGCTAAAAACGACCGATTCGTGTTCAACACGCTGAAGTCGGCAAAGGATTTACGGCTGGATTATGACGTGACGATTCTGTCGCCGAGAAAATATGTTCTGCCGCAGGTGGAGCCGCTGCTGACATTCGAGGTCGGCGGTGACGCGAAATCGGTGAAGCAGAATGAACCGATGATTCTGCTGGGAATTCATCCCTACGACCTGATCGCCATCAACCAGATGGACGAACTATTCAGCGAGGGTGAATATGACACGCATTATATGGACCGCCGGAAGAACATTACCCTTGTCGCCTGCGACGTCGCCAAAGCCAGCAAAAATGTCTTTGCCTCGTCAATGGAAACGGCGGTTGCCGATAAAGGATATGATATTCTGATTACGGATATCGGCGACGCGTATCTGCTGGACGCGGCAACGGAAAAAGGCCAGGCCCTGATGGCTTATGCCAAAGGCGCGGCGGCGGCAACGGCGGAAGACCTTAAAAAACGCAACGCTATTCAGGAAGCCAATAAAACAGGGCTTAATAAACACAAACTCAACTGCAAGCCGTCTTACCTGCCGAAATTGATGGAAACCGCGTACAATCACCCGGTCTGGGAAGAAAAGGCCCGGCTGTGTTATTCGTGCGGCTCGTGCAATCAAGTCTGCCCGACGTGTTATTGTTTTGACGTACAGGACCGGGTCAACTGGGATTTAAAGACGGGCACGCGGGTGCGATGCTGGGACGGCTGTCTTCTGGAAAACTTCGCGACGGTGGCCGGCAATCATAATTTCCGCAAAGACCGCTCGGCGCGATTCCGTCACCGCTTGTACCGCAAGGCCAAATATGTGCCGGAAAAAATCGGCGGACAAATCGCCTGTGTCGGCTGCGGTCGGTGTGTCACGGCCTGCACCGCTGATATTGCCAACCCGGTGACTGTTTACAATCGTCTGATGGAAGAAAGAACGATAGGATAAACATTAAAATCTTTGATATATGCAGAAAAATCGAATGAGCATACAAGGAGAAATATAATGTGCGAGTGCTGCGGTAACGGGCAAAAGGATATTTATCTGCCCCAGATGGCGACTATCACCAAACACCGGATGCTCAATGGCACGGAATTTTACATGCACCTTGAGCTGGATTCCGGCAAAGAACTGGGGCATACGCCGGGGCAGTTTGTGGAAGTCTCCATCGCCGGTCTTGGTGAAGCGCCGATCTCGATTTCGTCTTCCCCGACACAAAAAGGCTTTGAACTGGTGGTGCGTAACGTCGGCAGTCTGACCAAGGCGATTCACAAGCTGACGGCAGGGCAAAAGGTGGGTATTCGCGGGCCGTTTGGGTCGGTATATCCGGTCGAACTGGCCAAAGGCAGAGACCTTGTGTTTATCTGCGGCGGCATTGGTCTTGTACCGCAGCGGTCATTTATCCGGTATGTCCTGGACAATCGCAAGGACTACGGCAAAGTGACGGTGCTGGTCGGGACCAAATGCTACGATATGCGGCTGTTTCGCGAAGAACTCGCAATGTGGCAGGAACGCAAAGATATGACGCTGATGGAAACCGTTGATGAATCACACGATTGCTGGGACGGAAATGTCGGCGTGGTGACAACGCTGATTCCAAAAATTGAAAGCGACCTGCCCAAATCGTTGGTTCTGGTTTGCGGACCGCCGGTGATGTACAAGTTCGTACTGATGGCGCTGTCCGAGGCGGAGGCGCCGGCGAAAAATATCTACGTGAACCTGGAACGACGAATGAAATGCGGTGTGGGCAAGTGCGGGCATTGCCAGATTAACAACCTGTACGTCTGTCAGGACGGCCCGGTGTTCCGCTGGTCGGATTTGACTGCCGTACCGGAAGCAATTTAACGTTAAATTTCAGCACCCAAAATTTATTAATGAATCTTATTTGGGAAGAACGATTATGACAAAACCGAGAGTGGCCATTTTTGATTTCGCGTGCTGTGAAGGCTGCCAGCTTCAGATCGTTAACCTCGAGGAGGAAATCCTCGACCTGATCGGCACCGTCGATGTGGTTGAATGGCGCGAAGCGATGAGCGAGCAAAGCCATGATTACGACATCGCCATTATCGAAGGCTCTATCACACGGCTTGAAGATGAAAAACGCATCGAAATCATCCGCAGCCGGGCCAAGATTCTGATTGCATTGGGCGCTTGTGCGACCATCGGCGGGGTCAACAAGCTCAAAAATAATTTCAGCATAACGGACGTGAAAAGCTGCGTTTACGGCAAACACGCCGATATGCCGCACTTGGACACCTATTACACCAAGGCGATCGATGAAATCGTCCCCGTCGATTTCAAGGTTCACGGATGCCCGATAAACGGCAGGGAGTTTGCCGCAATCGTACGGGCGCTGCTGCTGGGTAAAAAACCCTTCGTGCCGGATTACCCGGTCTGCGTCGAATGCAAGGCCCTTGAAAATGTCTGCCGCTGGGAATACAACGAACCGTGTCTGGGGCCGATTATTCGCGCCGGATGCGAAGCAAAGTGTCCCTCGGCCGGCTATCGCTGTTTCGGCTGCCGGGGTTATGTGGATCATCCCAATGTGGACGCCGCCAGGGAAGTGATCGACAAGTATGGTTTGTCCTTAGACGACCTGAGAACAAGAATGGTACTGTTTGGAAGCAAGCAAGGACCCACGCTATGAGTAAAAATATAGACATCAACGTTCATCATATCACCCGCGTCGAAGGCCATGGTAATATCACGGTCAACGTCAAAGACGGCAAGATTGAAAAATGCGAATGGCAAGTGCCCGAAGCGCCCCGGTTTTTTGAAGCGATGGTACGCGGCCGCCGCTGGGACGATATTCAAACCATCGTCAGCCGTATCTGCGGCATCTGCTCCATCAGCCATTCCTTCTCGGCCATAAAAGCCGTCGAGGATGCCCTTGGATTGGAAATTACCGAACAGGCCGACAAGATTCGTCTGCTGCTGCACTACTCCGAACAACTGCAAAGCCATGTGCTGCATGTCGGTTACTTAGTCGCACCGGATCTGTTCGGCGAAAAATCCGTTGTGCCGCTGGTACCCAAGGCTCCGGATGCGGTCAAGACGATCATCAAGGCCCATCGCGTCGCCAACCAGTGGTCGGAGCTGATCGCCGGCCGTATTACCCACCCGATTACCATTATCCCCGGCGGTCTGAGCAGAATTCCAACTGAACAGCAGTTCCGCGACCTGCAGAATCAGCTTAAGGCCATTGTGCCCGACTTAGTAACTATTTGCAAAGTAGTCCTTAGTGTTGCCGATAGATTACCCAACTTTATCCGTGAGACCGAATATGTCTCCTTGGCGAAAAAGGGAACGTATGCGTTTTATCACGGCGACATCACTTCTTCCGATGGACATACCAAGCCTGTCCGTGAGTGGGAATCGGTTGCCAATGAATATGTTCATCCGCAATCGACCGCCAAGTGGTGCAAATGGCATCGTGAATCCTATGCCACCGGCGCCCTGGCTCGGTACAATAACAACTACCGGTTCATCAGCCCGCTGGGCAAAACGGTCGCCGATATGTTCGGTCTCAAGCCCGGTGTCTGCGGCCCATTCCTCAATAATGTCGCCCAGCTTGCCGAAGCGGCCCATGTCGTCGAAGTCTCTATCCAAATGATCGACGAACTGCTGACCAAGGGTCTCAAGAATGAAAAAGTTGTCGTCAAACCCAAAGCGGGCCGCGGCTATGGCGCCGTTGAAGCGCCGCGAGGAATCCTTTTCCACGCCTACGAATTCAATAAAAACGGCGAATGCACCTGGGGCAACATGTGCATTCCGACCAATCAGAACCACGCGAATATCCAGAAAGATTTCGAAAAAATGGTACCCGAGTTTATGCACATGGGACAGGATGGCCTGCGGCAGACAATGGAAATGCTTGTGCGGTCGTACGACCCGTGCATTTCCTGTTCGACACATTTTCTAAATGTGGAATTTGTATAAACAACACACATTCGAAACAAAAAAAGAGAGTATTATGAGACCCCGGCACAACGCGGGGTCTTTTTTTGTGCGAAGGCTGTCCGTTGCGAATTCTGAAGTTTTAGGGGAAAAAGATAGACAATATTACGAGTTGTCCGATATAATGACGACCATGGATACTCCAGTGAATTACTCAGTGGGAAGTTGGGAAATTTATGTTTAGTAATTTTGTCGGCAAGGAAAGACCTCTAAGCTGGGTTGTACAATTTTGGCCGGTATTGGTCAGTTCGTGGGTATTCTCGCTGTCGGCAACCTGGCTGTGCAAGAAAATCGCCATGAAACTGGGGATCGTTGATAAACCCGACGCGACAGTTAAGACCCATAAGGAACCCGTAGCGTACCTGGGAGGGTTGGGCATTCTCGTAGGGCTGGTGGTAGGCGTGCTGGCGGGAATTCAGATCATCTATGGACAGCCGGAATTTGAAACCTGTTTACGCTGGCTGCTGGGCATATTGGCCGGGGCGGCAATCGCCTGTTTTGTCGGGCTGGTCGATGATATTCTCGATATTCTCCCCTGGCAGAAAATGCTCGGGCAGGTTGTGGCCGCAATTATTTTATTATTTGTAGGAATTAAACCCAGCCTGCACTTTACCACTTCGCATCTGGGATTTACGCTATCCAATCAGATGGAGTGGATACTGAGTATTCCCGTCGTCATCTTTTTTGTTCTGGGAGCGACCAACTCACTGAATCTTCTGGATGGCCTTGACGGACTTTGCGGTGGGGTCACCGCCATTATTTCGATGGGCATGTTGTTTCTGGCGGTACATCTTTCCACCTGGAGATTTAGCGATGTGGGGGACCCGGTACGAATGATTATTTGTCTCGGATTAACCGGCGGAGTACTGGGGTTTTTGCCGTTCAATCGTCATCCGGCGAAAATTTTTATGGGGGACGCGGGCAGTCTTCTGCTCGGATTTGTCTCTGCCACGTTAATGATTTTATTTGCGGAAGATATTCCCCGCTGGTGGATGGCGTCAATAATGATTTTCGGTCTGCCGATTCTGGATACGGCAACGGCGCTGGTCCGGCGGCTTATCAATAAACGCCCTTTGTTTGTCTCTGACCGCGGACATATCTACGACCAATTGATGGACCGCGGATACTCATTAAAAAAAGCGGTTATTATTTGTTATCTGCTGGCCGGGCTGTATGCCGTTATTGGCATTGCGATGAGCCAAATTCGTACACGCTATGCCGTAATCGTGTACATTGTCGTCGTTCTGACATCCGCGTGGATTGTCTGGGCAAAAGGATTTTTGAAAATGGAGGGGCTGCGAGGAGCGGCACGGCAGAAAAAAGAAAAAGACAAAGCCGGTTAACAGGCAGGTCTTTTTCATTTCCACGTTTTATTGACAAATCGCAGGCGATTGAGTAGGATAACCGTCAACTTTTGGCGGGCGTAGTTCAGTGGTAGAATACGTGCTTCCCAAGCATGATACGCCAGTTCGATTCTGGTCGCCCGCAATTACTTTCTTTGTCACATTTCTACACAAAATACATCAGCACCTCATCGGCACCGGCAACCAATATATCTGTGTCTTGTGAGGTATAGAGCTTCCAGCATGATTTTTCGGTGATTTGCAATGCCAGCCGGCAATTTAACTCAGGGAGAAAATATCGCCAATTCTCGGCGGGGCTTTCGTCGCCCAGTTTAACCTCGATAGGCAGCCACGGTTTGCCGTCGCGAACAATCAGAAAATCGATTTCCAGCTTGCTTTTATTGCGTAAATAATAGAGCTCGAATTTTCCCTGCCCCATGTCGGTCCAGTAATTGCAGGCTTTAATTAAATGGACGGCGACGAGATTTTCGAAACGTGCGCCGGGGTTTTCAATTTCACTGTAATCCCAGAGATAAATCTTCCCCTCTTTTTTCAGCGACCGGCGAATTTTTTGATGCCAGGGTTTGACCTCAAAAATAAAATACAGTTCTTTCAGCCAGCCAAGCCATCGCTGGAGGGTTTGATGGCCGACTTCAATATCCTGCCGCAGCGAATTGATGCTCAAAGGCGATGCGACCTTATCAGGCAGAATGGACGCGAGCATTTCAATTTTACCGATTTCCGTGCTGCGGGTGATGTCTCGCAAATCTTCGCGGATAATCGTTTCATGGCGATTTTGACGCCACAGGCGCCATTGGTTTATATTCTGCCCGAACAGCGGCTCCGGGAACGGCCCGTAACGCAGCAGCGATTGCAGGTTGGATATGTTTTCCGATTCCGCCGACAGACTGCGATGTTTAAGACCATCAATCACTTCGTCCGGCGATAAAACTTCTGGTGTTCGCATTTCGCGCAGCGAAAACGGCGCCAGACGGAAATAGTAGTACCGCCCAAGCAGGCTGTCACTTCCCCGGCGATAGACATTCAGTCGGGAACTGCCGGTAATAAAAAAATCGCAGGGTTTTTCTTCAAACCGAATGGTGTCATAAATTCCCTTGAGTGTTCTTTTCCACGTACGGTCTTTATGGATCTCGTCAAGAATAACAAGCGGTACATCCTGAGATTCCGGAACAACCGATTTTGGAGATTTCGTCCAGAGCCTGCGAAACTCAATATCATCCCAGCTATAATATTGACTTGCAGAACGGCTTGCCGCCAGCATCCGTCCCAGCGTGGTTTTGCCGCACTGTCTCGGTCCGGATACAAACGCCATTTTCCGGCCGCCAAAGGCTATTTTTTCAATTGCCTGCTGTAAATAACGAATCTTCATTATGTAAAATTTAACATCAATGTTAAAAAAGTCAAATATTTTGTCCAAATTAACGCCAGCGTTAAATTGGACAAAAAACTTTTCCTTGAAATATTATATAAGTGATTACAAAATAGTTAGTTATGTTTTTTTGTTCTCGCGCCTAATAAGTCTTATTAGGCTCTGTTTTATCTATATCCCAGCGAAGTGTTTGGATTTGGCTGGAAGGAATGTAGCTGGTATGGCCGTCAACAAAAGTAATATTGCATCCCTCGCCCTTGTGATAACGTGTCGTCAGCATTTCCGGCCCGCCCGCCATGTTCCACCGGCGAGGATAAACTCGTTTGTCCCGGTAATACTCCTTCTCGCTTTCTTTAAACAAAGAATAAAATCTGCGGTTTGCAATAGGCATCGTCCGCGAATCACCATCCCACCCGGCGTCCGTCTCAAACAACAAAACTACATCCGCCGGAAATGTATTCTTTTTGCCGGCGACATTGATATTCATCGCGTATGAAGATTCACCTTCGACGGCATCCGAATCCGGACAGACCAGCGATTTGGGAGACACATCCGCTTTAGTAATCAGTAAATCACACCACTGGTCCCCCGGCGGCAACTGATTGTCATAATCATTCGCATACACTATCATCGCCGTGCCAAGCCCTTTGAGTTTCGTACCACAGATAACTCGGATGGGTGGACAACACGTGCTATGATACAACATCCACCAAACCAGAAATAGGATAAATATCCAAACCATTACCGCTGCCGCAATAGCTAATTTGCTGGTGTGGGGTTTTACGGACCGGTCCGGCGATTCCTTTTCTTCGGCCATTGTAATGCCTCCATTTTACAATCGACAATGGTCAATTTACAATCTTAAAATTCAATGCCCTTGCGGGCCTCAACGCCTTTTTCAAAGGGATGCTTGATGGGCTTCATTTCGGTGACTAAGTCGGCCAGCGCGATTAATTTTCGTGTCGCCCCGCGCCCCGTCATGACGATTTCCACGCCTTTTTCACGATGTTCGATGACCTTTTCGATATCCTCCAGTGTCACCAAACCGCGGGCATAGCAAAAGACAATTTCATCCAGAACAATAACATCGTAGTATTTCTCATGTGCGGCGGTTTCAATCTCCCGGAGTGACCGGCTGATGGCTTTCTTGACCCGGTCCAGCGCCGGGGTATTGCCCGACGTTTCAAACATATCCCACGGCTCATCCAATGAACGCACCGTGATGCCTTCGACGCCCTTTCTCAGCGCTCCCCGTTCGCCGAGGTCGAGCGAGCTGGGTTTAAGGAACTGGTAAATCAACACTCTGGCCCCATGACCTGCGGCCCGCAGGGCCAGGCCGAATGCGGCGGTCGTTTTGCCTTTGCCGTCGCCGGTATAAATATGCACAAAGCCCTTTTCCATACAGGGAATTGTAAATCGGCGCAAACCGAAAAGCAAAGAAAAAATTAAAGAGGATTTTACCTCCGCAAAAACGCCGTAAAAACAAGGATAGTATTGATTCCGGGGGCATATTATGCTAAACAAACACCTATGAATCTCGGTTTTGAAACACTGCGATGGATCGGCGGCTGCGACGGCATGCTGGAGTTGATTGACCAGCGGCTCCTGCCGCAGCGGATGGAATACCTGCGATGCGAAAACCCGCAGACGCTGTTTGAGGCGATTGTCACGCTGGCCGTTCGCGGGGCGCCGGCTATCGGCGTCGCCGCGGCTTACGGAATTTGCCTCGGATTGCGGCAGTTGCCCGGCAATGCGCCGCTTCTACAGGCGCTGGAGCAGATGGAAAAAACCGCCAACTATCTGGCGGCCAGTCGCCCTACCGCAGTCAATCTGTTCTGGGCGCTGGAGCGGATGAAAAAAACCGCCGCTCAATTCGCCGCCGACAACCCGGCTGCACAAGCCGGCATACTCCGCCAAATCCTTCTTAACGAAGCCAGGGTCATTGAAAACGAGGACAAAGAAATGTGCTTCGCTATCGGCCGAAACGGCCAGTCGTTTATTCCGGACGGCAAAGCGATTCTGACCCATTGCAACGCCGGGGCTTTGGCTACGGCGGGCATCGGCACCGCTCTGGCTCCAATGTATCTGGCGCATCAGCAGGGTAAAAAATTCACCGTGTATGTCGATGAAACCCGCCCGCTGCTGCAGGGGGCAAGGCTTACCGCATGGGAACTGACACGGGCCGGCATTTCAGCGGTGCTGATTTGCGACAACATGGCCGCTGGTCTGATGAAAGCGGACAAAATCGCCGCGGTATTCGCTGGCGCCGACCGTATCGCAGCCAACGGCGATACCGCCAATAAAATCGGCACACTGAGCCTGAGTATTTTGTGCCGGTGTTTTAGTGTGCCGTTTTATGTTGCGGCCCCATCCAGCACATTTGATTTATCCATCCCCGACGGCTCCCATATCCCGATTGAGCAGCGCAAGGGCGATGAAGTTCGCGGCTTTGCGGGACAGACCACATCGCCGGAAAATATCGCGGTTTATAATCCCGCTTTTGACGTGACTGACGCCGGAGATATTACCGCCATTATTACCGAACGAGGCATTATTCCTTCCCCCGGCAGCGATAACATCCGACGCTGTTTATGATGCTTGCTGACAGAGCCGTTTTTCAAGGCACTCAATCAAAGTCCGAACTCCTTCATCAGATTATAATCCAACCGGTACAGGTTAATATATCTTTGCTTCGAGGCTTCAATTTTTGTAACGAATAGAAACGGCCCGACGTCTTTTCCGCCGCCAAGCGGATGAATTTTCGCCAGACCCCAGCCCTGGTAATAAGAATCCTTTACCGCAAATCCAAGCCGTGAATCCCATGCGACGTACACGATTTGCTGCTGTCGACAGTTTTGTGCGAATTCGGCAGGATTTTTTCCGGCGATATTGCCGGTATGAATCGCATTCTTATGATTTTCCGGAAGAAACAGATTGACCACCCCCGGCAGGGTCGTAACCATCTTCTCATTGCGCTGGGTGTTTTGCAGATACCATTCGGCAAGTCGTTTAAACTCGATGTCGGTATCTCCGTTGCCCAGATGAAACGCAAGAGAAAACTGATTTGACACAATCATTAAAGCAATCATGATAAATAAACAACCCTCGGACCAGGCATTTTTGCCGCGGCAGAGAATTTGTCTGCTAACCAGCCCGATCGCAGCCAGCAGAAGGCCGACATATACGACGCTGCCTGAAGCCGAACTGATTCTGGCTGTCGTTTTGATTGCGGGCCATAATTGCAGCGTAAACCCAAAAGCAAATATAGCCCCAATTACGGCAGCAGCCATCAGAATGCCTCGCGGTATTCGAGCAGCCAGGAAGGCTGCAACAGCGCTAAGTCCAAAAGCGGCTGTCAGCAGTGTCAGCCAAACTGCCGGCAGCGTGTAGCGGTCGATCAGCACACTCTGGCTCATGTGGATACCTGCATAGCCCGCCCAGAATAAAAGGATACCCAGAAATCGCCATTGCTTTTTCACGAAAACTCCGACGACGCCTGCGGCAAAAAGCCCTGTCGTACCCATATTCCAAATGAACCCTAAAAGATCATTTTGCGATCGGACGGCATCGGCAGCCTGCTGCGTTGTCGGCCTCTCGACCAGCATGGCCCGGATCCACCCGGGCCACTGAAGCAGCGATGAAAATGATGTTGTCCAGAGCATTTTTAAAAAGTCAAAACCGTTTCGGTGCGTCACATTTAAAAAATGTTTGAAATAAGTGGTGTCAGGATTTGTTGTCATCACTTTTGTTCCAATCATCCAGAGCAGCATCGGTACAGCCGCCAGAAAAGCCAACCCAAATGCGATCAGCCTTTGTCGTTTGGGTTGACGGTCAAAAAGGTCGAATAGCAGTGCGATGACGATCAATCCGAAACATTCATGGCGCACCATTGACGCCAGCATCGCCGCCAGGTAACACCACCGGGACCGCAGAAAAATCAAGTACAATGTCAGCAGCACAAAGAAAACGATGGCCGTCTCCGCGATGGGGTCCACAACCATCGCCAGCGCCCAGGGATTCAGCGAAGCCAAAAGACTTAAACAAAAGGACCCTGTCGGGGCAATAAAAAACCGGCTGATCTTGTAGAACAGCAAAATACTCAGGGTATAGAGTATTCCGTTTAAAACCAGCGCGCCGGTCAGAATCGGATACGGACTGTTGAATATGAACCGGCTCACAGTAATTTGCAGAATCCCAAGCAGGGGTACGCGCTTGAAGCTGGACGGTATCCGGAAATGCAGGATTTCATCGCCGGTCTGAACAAACGCCGTAAAATCAGAATTCGGCACTGCTTTCTGACCGAAATAAGCTATCGACAGATAAATCCCGGCCGCCAGCAGCAATTCCATAAAAATCCATTCCAGCCGTTTGATTCGCTCGACCGACTCAATCGAATGGTCGCCGTGTATCTGAAATTGTTTCACTTTGCCTGGATTGGCTTTTTTTCGAATATCGTTTTTTCCCATGCCTGCGTCATCCTCGACTATTGTCCTGCTTTCTCATTTAATGAATACTGCTGAATCAAGGCAGGATTGAATAAAACATGACAATTAAAATTGTCGTAAAATTTTTTTCGATAATAAAATGAGTCGGCGGCTGCTTCCGAATGGCGTATGACAATCACATCGAAATCATCTCCATTCGCCTGCTGCACGGGAAATCCGCAGAGCTGATAATATTGCAGCGGCAAATTCATATGCCAGGTTTGTTTTGTCAGGCCAATCTTCCAGTGGCGGTATGGATCGATCGATCGCAGGTCGCCAACTAATGGCTTGGCGAGACTTTGAATTTCCCACGTAGAAACTTTGACCGTATACGGACTGGGACGCGCTGCCGCGGTCAGCATCAGGATTACCACGCAGGCAAAACCCGCACAAGCCGCGCGTAAGCGGACCGAGGCCGGCAATCCGCACGCCGAATCCAGAATAATACCGCAAGACAGCAAAAACAACGGAATCAGAAAAACTCCATTGCGAGGGTATCCCAGAGACATATTAAATATATTTCGATACATATACATGCCTGCGAAAAACAACAGGGTCGTAAAGACGATAAATGACTGCGGCTGTTTGAGATTTAAAAACGAGACCTGCTGAAACCGACGCGTCCTTATAAGACTATAAATCACACAGGCTATTGCCGCGGCCGTCAGCGTTAAAAATAAAATATACACACCCTGTGCCCACCGCCGGCTGTCGGCCAGCATATTAATCCACAGCACCTCCAGCAGATGTTGTCTCAGCGACGATATTGTTCCAAATAGGTCTCGGGCTGCAAGAATATCTCGATAGATAAACCGGTACAGCAAAAACAGCGGCAGAAATGAACTGATCGGAACGACGACCAGATGAATCCCAATCTGTCTGATCGGCTTTGCTGCTTCCGGAAAAACACGATATGAAAACAGAAGGATATAACATCCGTTAATCACAACCAGCAACAGCGGTACTGACAGCATGGACCCAAAGGCAAGAAAATTCATTGCCGTCAGGATGGCTATCGGCAGCCAAATAGAAGACGTCATAATCTTGCGCTTCAGCAGCCATACAAGCAGCGCCAGCCCGCCGAAAACCGCTGCCAGTGCAATCGAATAACCCCGGGCCAGAAAGGAAAGGTCAAAGACGAACCATTGCAGTGTCAGTAATGCGACAAAGGCTATTCGAAGCAAACGACTCGTGATCAGCGTCCATACCAGATACATCACCGAAAAACAGTATAATACGCCGAAAAAGATCGTATGATAGCGGTAAAACGATTCATGGCCGGCAAAGAGCACTCTGTCTGCATTAATCAGGATAGAATTAAGGACATGATTGTTATTGGGATTTTTGTAAAGAGTTACAGCATCACGAAAATGCTGCCCGAAATTGACAACCGTGTACACTTCGTCGTAAATAATGCCTGTTTTTACACCCTTGAAAATTCGAAATCCGATTGCAAATGCGGTTATCAGAACAAAAATTCCAAGCGTGTACAGCGACATTTTATCGTTCAAAAAAGAGGGGGGGGCAATTCGCCGGAAAGATGTTTTCTTTGGTTTTCTTGAAATTTTTCTCATCGGCTCAAAAAACTTAATATTTTAGTCATCAAATACTTATAAAAGTCGCATACGTACTGGATTACACATGGGAAAACATTATATTGCCGCCTGACAGTAAAAGCAAAAACATTCATTTCGACAGCTCTTGCAGCATATCAACTGGGGGGAGGCCCAGAATCTTGACATTTCCCGGGTTCTTCGATAGTATTATCTGCACAAAAGGTTCAATATAGTGCAAAGTGGAATTCTTTGCTGAACATTCTATGGCGATACTATTCAGGCGAAATAATAAAGGCGGATGGAATTGAAACGGGAATTCACAAATATAATTCGTTTCATACTTGAGGATTGCACGCCTCCCCTTATTCGCGATATTCCCTTGTTTAACACACTTTTATCAATTCTGTCCGGAATGAACCTGAAAAAGTGCCGGCAATTGAGAATTGACATCCCGAATTTAACGCCTGAAAAAATTAAATCTTTTTATCGGGATTTTCCAAGAATCCAGGAAGAAATGGACAATTCAAGAAAATGTGTCGAACAAATTATTTCCAATGTCAGCGGACAATCACTGTGTGATGTCGGATGCGGCACGGGATACTTATTAAACCAGATATCTTTACATACTCCTATCGACAGGCTGGTTGGGCTGGATTTCACGGAACATGAGGAGTGGAAATCACTCCATCATTTACAATTCCTGAAAGGGGATATTCTAACTCTCCCATTTAAAGATGGCGAGTTTGATACGGTTGTCTGCACTCATATCCTTGAGCACATATTGGATATCAGAGCCGCAATACAAGAGCTTCGAAGGCTGTATTCCGATAAATTAATCATTGTTGTGCCGCGCGAGAGAGAATCCATCTGGTCCCTGAACCCTCATTTTCATTATTTCCCGTACGAGCATTCGTTTCTGAAACACATGCTCCCGCTGCCGTCAAAATGGGGTATCAAAAGAATCGGAAGAGATTATCTTTATGTTGAGGATAAAAAAGCGACGCCAATTGCCGCAAGGCATAATTCTTGACTTTATCGTATCAATCTTGTAATAATTTGTCTCCGGCGAGCCGAAGACTTTTACTCAGATATAGATATGTTGATTATAGACTCTTTGGGTTCCTGACCGTGCAAATGCACCTTTATTCGTCTGGAGCGATATGGAAACAGGTAAAGAAATAAAAATCGCCGTGCTCATTCCATGCTGCAATGAGGAAAATACCATCCGCAAGGTGATTTTGGACTTTAAACAGCAGTTGCCGGACGCCCGTATCGTCGTTTTCGACAACAATTCCTCCGACCGCACCAGGCAAATCGCCATAGAGCAGGGCGCCATCCTGGTCCCGGAACCGCGTCAGGGAAAAGGGTTTGTTGTGGAAACGATGTTTAACTCCGTCGAATCCGACATTTACGTGATGGTGGATGGCGACGATACGTACCCGGCCCAGGCCGTACATCAATTAATACAACCCCTCCTGAACCAGCAGGCCGATATGGTCGTCGGTTCGCGTCTTGCGGATTACACGGACGCTTCTTTTCGGAACCTGCATGTCTTTGGGAATAAACTGGTCTGCTTCTTCATCAATAAAATTATGGGCTCCCGCCTGAAAGATATTATGAGCGGATATCGAGCCTTCAATCGGCAAATCATTAATATTATTCCGGTCGTATCCTCAGGATTCGAGATTGAGACGGAACTGACCATTCAAACCCTTTATTATCAGCGAAAAATCACCGAGGTCGAGATTCCTTATCGCCATCGCCCGCAGGGAAGTGAAAGCAAACTTCATACCTTCAAAGACGGCTCTAAAATCCTGTGGAAGCTGTTCAGTCTCTTCCGGTCTCTAAGACCGCTGGCATTTTTTGGAAATATCGGCCTGTTCTTTCTGCTGGCCGGACTTATGGTCGGCATTTTGCCTATTCGGGATTACCTGGTCAATCCCAATCATTATGTCGAACACGTCCCTTCCGCAATTCTTGCGGCAAGCCTTATCCTTTTGTCCTGGTTGTTTGTTTTTCTGGGACTGCTGCTGCATGCGATTAACCAGCGGTTTCGTGAGCTTCACAGTGTTCTTACCCGCAATATGATGCGATTCTAAACAAGTTCCTGGCCGCAGTTTAAGCCACCCGGTACAGGAGGTTATTCAATTTGCCTGAATTTCGATTGCCCCTGACAAGATAAAGATTTATAATCCTGTCTTTGACGTAAAGGATGCAGCGAATATCGCCGCGCTTATAACGAACCGGGGAGTTATGGAACACCCCAGCGCGAAAAAAAATCGGCAATCTCTGACAGAAAGTCAAAAACCGCAACTATGACAACAGCCGCAGATAAAATAAAAGCCGGCTCTTTCTCAATCTGCTGGAGAGAAAAAAACCGGTATTACTACGGCTGGTTGGACAAAATTTATCAATATAATGTTCGCCCAGGCAGTCGTGTTTTACATGTCGGATGCGACTGCGGCGACCTGCTTTCGGCGGTCCGGCCATCTTACGGCATTGGGATCGACAGCAATCCAGAGACGATTGAAGAAGCCAAAAAACGATTTCCCGACCTTCATTTTTTCGCTCAGAAACCACACGAAATACAACTCAATGAAACTTTTGACTATATTCTTATCTGCAATTCCATCGGTGACTGGCCGGATATCCAGCAGGTCCTTGAACATCTCCATCCCCTGACAAACGACGGCACTCGGATTATTATTACCTATTATAGCTATCTATGGGAAAGCATTTTACGGCTTGGCTCGGCCTGCGGATTGCGACGGCCCAACAGCTACCAGAATTGGCTGCCCCCGGAAGATATCGCCAACCTGCTTGAATTGAGTGATTTTGATTTTATCCGCAGCGAAAGCTTCATGCTTTTCCCCAAATACATCCCCCTGTTGTCAAGCCTGTGCAACCGGATTTTATCTCTTGTACCGTGGATTCGGGGATTGAACCTGATTAACCTTGTTATCGCCCGGCCGCATCCCAAAGCAAAAGAGCCTGATTCAATGAGCCTGTCGGTCATCGTCCCCTGCCGCAATGAAAAGGGCAATATCAAGGACGCAGTAGAACGAATTCCCAACCTGGGATCATTTACCGAAATCATTTTTGTTGACGGCAGCAGCACGGATGGAACCACTGCCGAAATTGAAAAACAGATCGCGTTGCATCCGGAAAAAAAAATTACTCTGATTCATCAGGGTCAGGGCAAAGGCAAAGGTGACGCCGTCCGCAAGGGTTTTGCCGCCGCCAAAGGCGATATATTAGTCATCCAGGATGCGGATTTGACCGCGCCGCCGGAAGACCTGCCGAAATTCTTTAACGCGATGGTACAGGGCAAAGGCGAGTATATCAACGGCTCACGGCTGGTATATCCGATGGAAAAACAGGCGATGCGGTTTTTGAACCTGCTGGCCAATAAATTCTTCGGATTACTCTTTAGTTGGCTGCTCAACCAGCGGTTTCGTGATACCCTGTGCGGGACCAAGATGATCAGCCGAAAAAATTATGACATTCTGGCCGCCAACCGGGCTTTTTTCGGCGATTTTGACCCCTTCGGCGATTTTGACCTGATCTTCGGCTCGGTCAAACAGAATTTCAAGGTCATTGAAGTGCCGGTGACCTACCGTGCCAGAACCTACGGCACCACCAATATTGACCGCTTCCGCCACGGCTGGCTGCTCCTGAAAATGAGCTGGTTCGCCTTTACCAAATTCAAATGGCTTAAGTAAAATGAGCTTAGAATTAAAAATATAGCGAACGGGAATGAAACAGTGAACAAACCCCTCGTATAAGATACAAACAACATCATTTACCGGGGAGCTTTTGTTAAACATGAAAATAAAAAGAAAAACAACCGTTAACAAAAATAATACTCGTGATACAGATGAAAATCATCCTGTGGATATCACCCCTGATTCATCCGGAGAACCTGAATCCACATCCTTTTCCCGTTGGTTTCCTGTTGTTGTTTTCTTCTGGCCTTTTGTGTATCTGATGGAATATTTCATCCCTTTCGGTGGGAAATACACCCACATGGGCAACGATTTCTACGGCTTTTTCTTAAAACATAAAATCTATCTTCTGGCTCATCTGGCCAATGGTTATCCCGCCCTGTGGTCGCCGTCTGAAGCGGCCGGATTTCCTTTTTTTTCCAGCGCTCTGGCACAATATTTTTATCCATTTAATGTACCTCTGGTCCTGTGGTATAAACTGGCAGGCGGATACAGCAGCATTGATCACCAGCTTTTTACAATCTTTGGGTTGTCAATTTTCGGACTTGGTCTTTATTACTGGCTGAAACTGTTGAACATAAACCTGCGGGCGGTAGTTTTCGGTGTTCTGATTATGACGGTAAGTTTCAGGTTGACGGAATCATTGCGTTTTCCTAATGGAATTCATACCGCGGCCTGGTACCCATGGATACTTTATGCACTCACACGCATCTACATGACGCTTTCCATAAAAAAAATGGTTTCTCCATGCCTTATTTTATTTTTCTCGTCAGTCTGCATGATAACAGGCGGATACCCTTATTTTGTTTATTACTCTGTATTTTTATTAGTTCCTTATGCTCTCATGCTGTCCTTCAGATCTTCCAGAATGATAATCCTCGGCCAATCTGGTATTTCATGGAAAGCCATATTGCCTGCTTTAGGAATTTCAGGAATTGCAATCCTGCTGTTAGGCATGCCCTACCTGATATGCATAAAGCGTTTGGCAGAGATGGCCCATTGTCGATCCGGAAATGATTTCAACTATTCGACCTATTATACGTTCACGACACAAGACACCCTTGGCGCCTTAATTTACCCGCCGCTTTCACAGATGGAGGGATGGTATTTTTTCAGCCTTACAGGACTGCTTCTTGTTATCCTGTTTTTTGTCTGGCTCTTTCTATCTCCAAAAACTGCTTTGCCATCCAATTCGCTCTATTCCATGCGGCCTTCATCCAGGAAATATCTTTGCCTGCTGCTTATTGGCTGGATGGCGCTAATCAGTTATATCAGTTATGGCAAAGATTCTTATCTGTTTAAACTGCTGTGGCTATATATGCCGGGATTTTCAATCCTTCGGGTATGGGGAAGATTAAATATTATCTTGATCCCACTGATAGCATGGTTGTTGGCAATGGCCTATGACGCATTTGAAAAAATTATCCAAAGCCGGTGGGCCGGAACCGGTTCAATTTCAAAAAAAAGTAAAATATCGCTCATTCTTGTCGTGACAGGATTTTATTCTATTATATTGTACACTCAATTGTATTTATATATCAACCAGATAAATGACCCTTACTGGAAAGCATATTCCGGCCCATTAATCAACCTGCGAATCTGGTTTCTTGTTTTGGGCGGTCTTGGATTTTCCGTGGTCTTGTTTTTCCTGATCTGGGGTCAATGGCTTGCTGTCCGTATAAATTATTACAGGTTCCTTATATTTGCAGGACTCTGGTTTGCCGCCGCCCTCGAAATGTGGCCGGTCGGCGCTCATATCTGGTCATACCGCGCACCCTCTCCCAGCAAGCGAATACAAATCAATCCCGCATCTTTCCACCTGGAAGCTTTTAACAAACCGCGAATTACCGATGATGTAACAGTTTCCATTAAACCTGTTTATACCATCGGCCTTGGAAGCCCCACATGGTATTTTGAAAGCTATGTCAGATTTCTGCATATCTCACAACGGGAAAAAGACAACAGAGATATTTTACTGGGTGTCAGGGATGGCCGCCGCATCTTTTTATCGGAATCTCTGGTTCACAACTCGATTTACTCCTTTTTAAAAGACAGCTTGCGATTTCAGAATTCCGGACAACTGGTTTCATACAACGGCGATGAATTGGTCTGGGAACTGGATATGCCGATTAATGGCTACCTGAGTTTCATCGACAACTGGGACCCTCACTGGAAAGCTTATGTGGACAACAAGGAAACTCAGATAGAGTTGTTGTTCGGCACATTTAAATCCATCCCTTTAACACAGGGAAAACATCGGGTTATATTCCGATATGAACCGACCCTGAAGGCCATTCTTTTCGGAACAAAATGAATTATGGGTTTGCTGGATAAATTGAAATTGCCTGAGGTTGACAATGCCGCGTCACTCGATGATGCCGCATTATCACAGCTTCACCGGCAGATTATCACCAAAAAGAAATTCTTAAGGCGAGTCTATGAAGACTTTTATCAGGAGATGATGGACGCGGCAAGTTTTAGCCGGGATAAATTCATCCTTGAGTTAGGCAGCGGCGGCGGTTTCTTAAAAGAATTGTATCCGACAATCATCACTTCCGATGTCCTGCAATTACCTTCGGTGGACAAGATTTTCTCAGCGACGGCCATGCCTTTTGACGATCAATCGCTGGATGCGATTGTGATGATCGATGTCCTGCATCATATCCCGAATGTCCGCGCATTTTTTCGGGAAGCGGCGCGATGCCTCAAGCCCGGCGGCAGAGTGGCTATGATTGAACCGGCCAACACCTGCTGGGGACGGTTTATTTATACCCATTTTCACCACGAGGGTTTTGACCCCGCTGCCCGCTGGGAATTTCAGTCGCAGGGGCCGCTTTCCACAGCCAATGGCGCCCTGCCATGGATTGTTTTTTGCCGTGACCGCCGGCAATTTGAGTCTGAGTTTCCATCGCTGCAAATAATGAATATCCGCCATCACACTCCGTTTCGATACCTCTTCAGCGGCGGACTGACCCTGCGGCAACTGGCTCCAACATGTTCCTATCCCATATTCAAGGGTTTGGAATTTTGCCTGAGCCCCTTAAGCGGATTTCTGGGAATGTTCCAGACCATTATCCTGGAGAAAAAATAGCAAACAGGACGGATTATTACGTCGTGATTTTTTACTATCTAAAAAATCACTTCGCCGGCTTTTTCTTCATCACAATAATTTCCGGACTGATTTCCTCAAAACGTGACGGCATCGGCCAGACCGCAATCGACAGCCAGTTTCGCCGGGGATACATGTATCCTTTACTTCCAAATTCCGCAGTCTTTGTAAATCCCGCCCTGCCCTCCAGCAGCGATTCTTTAAATGCTGCTGCATCCGGGGTGGAAATCGTCAGCCAGTTATTGCTGATAACAATATACTCCGGCAGATTTTTTTGATTATCCAGCAGAACCTGCAATGGCGGAACTTTCCAGTTATCGATTGTTGGATACCCGAATTTCGACAACTTCAGTCCAAAAGGATACCGAATCAGAGACAGAACCGGCGTATTCTGTTTTACATTTGTTTTAAACCATTCAGCAGCCTGATTTCTTGAATCATTGATCAGCTCCATATCCATCGCTAAACAATTCATCAGGCTCAAGACATAACATAAGGCAATCAATGCTAACGCCGGACGACGTACCCACGTGACTTTCACGGAAAACAGTTGTGCGATATATGCCCCAACTGGAAGAAAGAATACCCCCATCACCGGTAAATAATACCGGATATAACTCATATGAATCCGCATTGAAACCAGAACATAAAAGATAACCAGCGGCAATATTACGATAACCGTGTTAAGCAGCCGGTGCTTTTTAAATGTCAATACCATGGAAAATAACCATAACATCAGCAGCGGCCAGCCGATAGACCAGTAAAACGACCCCAGCGTTCCGGTCAGCAATATCCATTGCCCGCCAAAACCCTGATTGAAGTCCTTAACTCCACGGCCCCCAACCCAGACACCCATCCGCTCCCAGTAGGCCTTCGGCGAAAATAAAATGCCCTGAAGCAGTGCAAAAACAAATAAAAACGCACCCATCGCTAACCAAGTATTTCGATTCAAAAGCGAAAGAAGACACGCCTTGAACCCCAGCCCCTGTTGACGAAAATGATAAAAACGTAAAACAATGTAGGCCAGGGCAAACGCGGCGGCATAAAACAGCATTGGATCCTTGGTGCAGCAGGCACAAGCAAGTGCTATTCCCATCATGACAGGATAAAACAGGCTGCCCGAATAAACGCTTTTTAGCAGGAAATAAACTCCCAGCGTAATCCAGAACATCGATGGAATATCAACACAGGTCGTATGACTGTAATAGACAAAATTTAAAGTCACTGCAATAGACAGAGAAGCAAAAAACGCCGCGATCGAATCGGCGTAATAAAACCGGGCGATTAAATATACAAAAATAAGGATACCCGCAGACATAATCAGAATATTAATTCTCGAAATCGTCGCCAGCACCTCAAGCTGTTCCTGAGTCAGTACGGATTGTTCCACCCTTCCGCCGCGCTGCACCGCAACCGGCTCTCTCTCCCAGGACCGGACAACTGGTTTATAACACAACCCATCAATCAGAAATTGCAGCCGCGGATATTTGTTGGTCCATGTACCAAACAGATTCGGCAGCTCCCGAACGGTGGTCACCCCTTCGATGGAATCCGGCGACCACGGGACATAGCCGTCTTTCCCCCAGCCGAATCCCAGCCCATTGAGGAATATACTGATAATGATAACCACAATTATCAGCCATAAATCTTTTTTATGGATGTGATGCGCTGTCATCTCTTTGGATTTTGGCAGTATCTTTTTTTTCACAACACTCCACGGTCCTTTCCCCTGGGATTGTCCGCCCGCTTGTTTTGCCCCAGAAGCTTGAAGCCGCCGGGCAGCAAATCCCGTCCGCCGAAACAAACCGCCATCATCATCGAACGCAAAGTCATTGAAAAACCCGACACGGCAAAAATCAACCGCCACCTTTCAGGATCGACGGCCGTTTGAATCTTTGGTTTGCTTTTCCCTGTACAGCAAGTCATACCCGCCAAAACAGGCCGCCAGCAGAACGACAATAATCAATACCGCCAGACGATGAAGAAGGGATACAACCATAGCCTGCCCGGCATCCATCCCCATCTGACGGCCCAGAAAAGCATAGGCGATTTCCCGCAGGCCGAAATTGCCCGGCGTGATAATCAGATAGCTGGTAATTTTCATCAGGACAAAAAACATCATCAGCACGGGTACGCCGACATCGTTTCCAAAGCCGGACAGGCACAAATAAAAAAATGCCATCGCATTAACAAAATTCACTGTATTGGCGGCAGTCACCATGCCAAGCATCCGGATATGCGACAGGCTTTGTACCGCAACCCTCAGCATTTCAGAAATTCTGCTGTGCAGCCAGAGCAGAATCCCCTCATGAAAAGATTGCCGGCGAAACAGCGCCTCAAACAAAAGAGGCATAAACCACATCGCCGTCATAGCCAGCAAAATCCACCATATCGACACTGCTCCAATGCGGAACTCCGGCTCAAACCATCCGAAAACCGCCGCCGCAAGTAAAATATTCATCGCTGCGTCAATCCAGAGGAAACAAAAAAAACCGCCCAGATAATGGGTGTAAGAAATGCCAAATTTATACTTAAAATAGACCGCTCGATATACATTGCCGCCCTGCGGGGCAACGTTGCTGAAAATCCGACCCAGAATAATGGTCTTAAAAAAAACAAAGAAAGAAAATGGCCGAGGGGTACATGTCCGCAATACCAGATAGAATTGCAGCGCATACAGACACATATGTATCGCGGCCAGAATCAGCAAAATAGCCATTACCGGCACCGACAATGACGTAAATAGACCTAAAGACTGGCGATAGTGATAAAAATACCACACCACCCATACCACACAGACCGCCGTCAGAATCCACCGCAAAGTCTTGAGGTGTTTGGAAGCGATTCCCTTCCGCGGGAAATCTCCCGCCGGCTCATACAGATTTTGGGATTCCCGCATAATTATAGCACAAGAAAACCTTATTCTACCGCGATAACTTCTTTAACATCGCTGATTTTCTGCCTGAGAACTCGCTCAACGCCCATTTTCAGGGTCATTCTGGCGCCGGGACATCCCCGGCACGCGCCCTGCAGGCGAACCCGCACAGTTTTATCCGCATCGACGCCGACAAGCTCAATATCGCCGCCGTCATTTTGCAGCATCGGCCGAATCGCATCAATCACTTCGGTCACTTTCGCTTCAAACGTCTTTTCGCCGCATCCGCAACTATCGCACATATTCATACTCCTCATGTCAACTTTTAAGCCTTATTCTATTATCTCATTTCGGCTCTGTCCATCATTTATACGTCCCCAAAACAACATTTTTCGCAACAAAATACGGTTTTATCAGGTATTGTGTAAAAACCATCGTATGGACATCAATGCCGTGACAGGATATGATGCCTGCTGAAAAGAAAACGCCTAAAATGAATCCATACATTGCCCGGCAAATTATAGACCATTTTGGTATGCAGCCGCTGCCGCGGGAAGGCGGCTGGTACGTGGAGACCTGGCGCGCCGCCGAAAAAATCGCCCGTGCCGGGCTGGATATCCGCTATACCGGCGACCGCTGCCACGGCACCGCCATTTTATACCTGCTGACCGCCGATACCTGCTCTAAAATGCACCGCGTCAAAAGCGATGAGATTTTTCATTATCATCTTGGCGACCCCGTAAAAATGCTGCGGCTTTGCCCTGATGGTTCCAGCCGCGATATCATCATCGGTCCGGATATTTTGGCCGGCCAGCAGGTGCAGGTTGTCGTGCCGCACGACGTATGGCAGGGAGCAAGACTCATTGATAGCGGTCAATGGTGTCTGATGAGCTGTACCGTCACCCCGGGATTTGAATTCGACGATTATGAACATGGCGACCGAGAAGGCTTGATTCGTCGCTGGCCTGACTGCGCCGCTGAAATTAAATGGCTGACTTGAATGGATTCTACTCCATTTGTTCTTTGATTTCATTGAGCAGATTGATTGCCTCAATCGGCGTTAGACGGTCAACATCCAGTTCCCGCAGTTTATCCAGCACGGTTTTGTTTTTCTGCACAAACAGCATTTCTTCGTTGTCGGCGGTTTTATGTTTTGCCAACTGCGTGCCGTGAGCCTCTTTAGCGAATGTGTTTTCCAAATCGGCCAGGATTTCACCGCTGCGGCGAATAATGTCCTTGGGCAGTCCCGCCAGCCGGGCAACGTGAATGCCGTAGCTTTTGTCCGCCCCGCCGGGGATGATTTTATGCAGAAACACCACTTCGCCGGCCCATTCCCGCACGGCCACATTATAATTGCGAACATTGGTCAGCAATTCCGCCAGCGACGTCAATTCATGATAATGCGTCGCGAACAGCGTCCGGCATTTAATCACGTTGGCGATATGTTCGGTAATCGCCCAGGCTAAGCTCAGCCCATCGTGCGTGCTGGTACCGCGTCCCACTTCGTCTAAAATCACCAGCGATTTTCCCGTGGCGTTGTTGAGGATATTGGCCGTCTCGGTCATTTCGACCATAAATGTACTTTGCCCGCGGGCCAGCTCATCCGAAGCCCCGACGCGGGTGAATATCCGGTCCACAATGCCAATCGTCGCCTCCGACGCCGGGATAAACGACCCCGTTTGTGCCAGCAAGACCAATAACGCCGCCTGCCGGATATACGTACTTTTGCCGGCCATATTCGGCCCCGTTATCATCGCCAAATCCGCCCCATCAACGCCAAGCTGCACATCGTTGGGTACAAACTCCGCCCCCAGCATCTGCGCCAAAACCGGGTGCTTGCCGTCGCGGATAATTAGTTCCCTGCCGTCGGTAATCTGCGGGCACAGCCACCGATTCTGCCTCGCCATATAGGCCATCGAAGCCAGGCAATCCGTTTGCGCGATTACATGCGCCAGCGCCTGAAGCCTCGCGATATAACGGGCCGTCTCGGCGCGAAGCTGTTCGAAAAGATTGGCTTCCAGCGTCAGCGCCTTTTCCGCCGCCCCCAGCGCCTCCTGTTCATACTCCTTCAATTGCTCCGTAATATATCGCTCGGCGTTTTTCACCGTCTGCTTGCGAACATACTCAGCCGGCGCCTTCTCAGCCTGCGTATGATTGATTTCGATATAATAACCAAAGACCTTGTTAAAGCCGACTTTGAGATTGGCAATGCCGGTTCGCTGAATTTCCTGCTGCTGATATTGCGCCAGCCAGCTTTGCCCGTCGCGCGAAATCGAACGGTATTTATCAAGCTGCGGATTAAAGCCGTCGCGGATGACGCCGCCGTCCCGCAGATGCACCGGCGGTTCCGGCTCAATCGCCCGCTCCAGAAGTTCCGCCAGTTCGTCAATGCTGTCATAGCCGCCGGCCAGCGTCGCCAGCAGTTCCGAATGGCATTTCAGCAGTTTCTCCCGCATCGCCGGGATCGCCCGCAGCGTCGCCGCCAGAGCGACCAAATCCCGCGGCGTCGCGCGATTCGTCGTCACCCGTGCGACAATTCGCTCCGGGTCGGAAATCCCTTTGAGCCGACTGCGCACATCCGCACAAAGAGCGTCATTTTCAACAAACTCCTGTACTGCTTCCTGTCGCCGCTGAATCTTTTCGACATCGCACAGCGGCATACAAATCCAGTACCGCATCAGCCGGGAACCCATCCCCGTCAGCGTCTTATCGACACATTCCAGCAGCGTGCCTTTGCCGCTTTCGCTGCGCATCGTACGCAATACTTCCAGTGAACGCAGCGTCGTCTGGTCGATTTGCAGGTTTTCGCTGTGTTTGATTTTTTTTATGGACGTGATGTGCTTGATTGCTGTTTTCTGCGTCTCATCCAGATACTCAAGAATCGCCCCCGCCGCCGCAACGCCTTCAAACGAATCCTCCAGCCCGAATCCTTCCAGCGTCGAAACGCCGAAATGCTTGAACAGCTTTTGCCGGGCGTTGTACGGATCAAAATACCAGCCCGGCCGTTCCGTAATCGTCGCGCCGGACAGCTGCCGAATCTGCTCGGCCAGCTTTTTTTGTTCGCCCGCGAATAACTCCGCCCGTCGCTCGGCCAGCAGCACCTCCCGCGGCCCCAGACGCAGCAATTCATCCACCACCTGCTGCTCCCGCACCGATTGAATGAAAAAATGCCCCGTCGAAATATCCACCCACGAAATCGCGGCCTCTTTGCGTCCCAGGTGCACCGCCGCCAGAAAATTATCCTCCCGCTCATTGAGCAGCATATCATCAGTCAGCGTGCCGGGCGTAACAATGCGTATCACATCACGCTTGACACAGCCTTTGGCTAATTTGGGGTCTTCAATCTGCTCGCAGACGGCCACTTTACACCCCGCCAGAAGCATTTTCTTGAGATAGCCGTCCACCGCGTGATACGGCAGACCCGCCAGCGGCACGGGGTTGTCGCTGCCCTTGTTCCGGCTGGTCAGTACCAGCCCCAGCACACGCGAACAGGTCTCCGCATCTTCATAGAACGTCTCATAGAAGTCCCCCATCCGGAAAAACAGTATTGCATCGGGGTACTTCTTCTTGAACTCCATAAATTGCCGCATTGCCGGCGTCAAATTGTCCTGTGGATTCGCCATCAACGCGGATTATACCATCCCCGCCAATTTTCACAACTCCGCAGGATGATTTTCAAGATAGGGAATGCGCTGTCAAATAAAGGTCGGGATTACGCTCAATTCAACTGGAAATAAAGACGCGAAAGAAGCTTAATAATCAGTATAGGCTTTCCCCGTGGCGTCGGTTCCCGTCCAGTTGAGTTTGAATTCGGCAGTTTCCTTCTTGTACAGCCAGCCGGTGGTTTTGTCGGCGGCAGCGGAAAACGCCGTCGCCGAGGGAACAAATTTGATGGTGGATAATTTGTTAAATGGATTGACAGGCAGTTTCTGCACATAAGGCCCATAGATGTATGACCCGGCAGGAATTTTTGAGGCGCTGACTAACCCGGCAATCGTCGTAGTGCCGGTAAATTGATTTACCAACTCGGCGGATGTTGCTTGGATGACATTCTTGTATCCAGGCACTAAACCCTTGTGCTCAAACCTGTACAGTTCTATCTGACTGCGCATAATACGCAGGGCTTCCCGAGCGGCGGTTTCTTTGGCCTGCACAGAAGAGCCGAGCATCGGCAGTATAATCGCCGCCAGAATGCCCAGAATGGACACCGCAACGATTATTTCAATCACCGTAAATGCTCTTTTCATATTATCAGATATTCCCTGTATAGTAAGTCCTTCTCTGCACAATCGCAAAACATTTTCTTCATATCGGCCGTTTTGTGTCGGGAAAACATATAAAAATCGAATCTGAAAATTCCATTTTATGGAATCCGATGTTCAAACGCTTCTTTACGCGGCTGTCTTATAATAACAGAAAAAATTAAAGCCGAATCATATTTTGACACGATGAACTTATATAGTGTTCGATAAAGGCGGCGCTGTCGAAACAGCGCCGAAAAACATTTTAAACTTGGGAAAATCAGGAGAGCACTATGACCAGTAAACTACCAATCACAAACAAAAACAGATTATTTTGGGGAGCATTTTTATTGGCCTTGGCGGCGATTTTTACTCCTCCGTCAATGGCGTTAGAGGTTTGCGGCCTCAGTGAAGTATGGATTATTTCTGAGCCGGAGCCTGTGGATATCAATTGTGAAACTGGATATACGATTGTGTTCAGCTCAACAGTGAATCTTTTGCCCGGAGCGCATATTTCTGAGGTATATGGCGGTTTCGGTGGTGGCAATTTTAGCTCAGGCGGTTACAATACGATCAATATTTATGCGGGCAAAATAGATACCACGCTGAATACGACATCAACGGACAATGTGACGGTATATGGTTCTTCTTTTGAGCCCATTCCGGGAATTCTTGAAGAAGGTCAGAAACAGATCATTAATACAAATGCAGACGAAAGCACATTGATTTTCACTTTGATGGGTACTTATCAAGACGGTTCTCCTTGTGCCTTGCCCTGTTATCTGGAATATGGCGGCGTCATCAACCTCAATGTGTCACAAACGGCGCCTGAAATTGAAGTATTTCCAGCAACGCTTTCCTGGGATTTTGGCGCTGTGAAGGCTGGTGAAATCAAGACTGTTCAGGTTCAGATTTACAATATTGGTACGGCAGACCTGAAGGTCAGTTCAGTCACGCTGGCTGGCGACGCAGGCTTTACTCTTACCAGCGGCCCTGTGATTGATCCTAATGATCCTAACACTCTGCTGGTAATTGCTCCAAGTACCGAAACCCCTGTCAATTACGAATTTACCTTTACGCCTTCAGCCGATGGACCGGCCTCTGCTGTTGTTCGGATCGTCAGTGATGATAAAGACGAATCAGTTGTTGAGGTGGTCCTGGCCGGCCTCGGCACCAGCCCGGAGATTACCTTAGAACCTGCGTCGCTGGATTTTGGATCAATAGACTTTGGCACATCAGTCGCACAGAATATGACTATTGCCAACTATGGGGATGCCCAACTGATGATAAACTCTATCGCCTGGACCGAAGACAGCAGCGCCGATTTTGCCGTCTTTGTTTTGCCCGAGCTTCCTTTGGTTATTGAACCCAACGGTATAGTTGAGTTAAGCGTTGTTTATACGCCCACAACTATAGGAGCCGCCGCGGCAACACTGGAAATTGGCAGCGACGACCCCGAACAGCCTCTGGTAACGCTGGCCGTGGCGGGAATCGGTGTTTATCCTCCTCTCCGGCAAATAAACGACATCATCGCCTTCTATGACGAATCGGTCCAAAACGGAACTATTCAGGGCGTCGGTCCCGGCAAATCAGCCCAGGCACGCGTCAAGGTAATAAAAGAAGCGCTGCTGATTACAAAATGCCTGATTCAGAGCAAATATCAGCGGTTTGCGATAGTCGCTTTGATGGAGATTGATAAATTCACCGACGGCGACCCCAAACAGAAGGACTTCATTACAGGCCCCGCCGTCGCTGAGTTAAACGCGAAGATCAATACGCTGATAACAACTTTGAAAACACAATAAATCAGCGGCCCAATAGCAAAATTTGAAGGCGGAGCACTTATCGCTCCGCCTTTTTTATTGCCGCTGGAAAAAGTTTTGAACATCGGGCATGTTGCTGCGTACTGTAAAAATACCCGTGAATGGTCACTGGAGTCCGTATGAGTAAATTTGAAATCGCAAAAAAGAAAAGGCTGATAAAACAAACCAGCACGGCTGTTATTTTCCCAATCGTTATTGTCGGCGGGTGGTTTTATCCCCTGCTGGGCTATTTTATTCCGATTTGTATGATTGCGGGCATAAGTATCGCTTTTTCGCGCGGGCGGAAATGGTGCGACTGGTACTGCCCAAGAGGAAGTTTTTTCGACACTGCGATAATGCGGATAAGTCCGAACAAACAAATCCCGGCGGCTTTCAAGAGTCTGTCGATGAGAATTGCAATGCTGACCATTCTTATGTCGGTTGTTACGGTGCAAATCATCAGGTTTTGGCCGGACCCGTACAAAATAGGCAAAGCCTTTGTGGTTGTGCTTACGGTAACAACAGGCATCGCGCTTGTTCTGGCGATTATTTATCATCCGAGGATATGGTGCTGTTTTTGCCCGATCGGTTCGATCTCGAACTGGGTCGGAAAAGGCAAGCGGCCTGTTAAAATAGATTCGAGCCTCTGCAACGAATGCAAGCTGTGCGGCAAAGTATGCCCGATTCAGGTTTCGCCGTACAAGTACAAAGATAAGGGCATGGAAAAGGCGATGGATGGCGACTGTTTGAAATGCGGCCTCTGTACCTCTGCCTGCCCCAAAAAAGCCTTGAAACTGGAAAAATAAAGGGGCGAGGAATCTGTTTATTCCCCCGCCGAAGGCTTCTTCAATTTTGCCTTTTACTTTTTAACTTTTGAATTTCCTTCCTATTCTTTCGTCCAGATTCGCGTATTCAGATTCAGTTCATCCACGATGCCGACGCCAAGCTGCAACTGGGCATAATATTCCGCAATCACATTAAAATCCAGAATCGATGAAAACACCTTCGGCTCGAACATATTTTCCTGCACCGGGATTGCCACGAAAACCTTCGAACCCAGGAATGAAAGATAAATCTTCTTCCCCGCTTTGCGCCCGAAAAGAAGTATCCGCTCCATCAGCGCCGGCGACAAAATATACCTCGCCTCAATCTGATCGGTCCCATAGACCACAAACTCCTTCTCGAACTCCACATCCTCCAGCCGGACA
This sequence comes from Planctomycetota bacterium, assembly GCA_016873215.1. GTDB lineage: Bacteria > Planctomycetota > Phycisphaerae > Sedimentisphaerales > Anaerohalosphaeraceae > Anaeroglomus. The sequence goes on along the minus strand of VGXU01000014.1, from coordinate 9,221 downwards.
AGCTGCCCATAAGACGAATTCCACGATTGCAGCGTCTGTCCGAACAGGCCGAATAATTTCTCCGCCGTGTCCGGCAGCACCACCGTCCGCCCGTGAAAATCTTTGTTAAAGTCGGCGATAAAGAAAAGTCCCTTAAATATCGTATGCCACTCGGTACGCCTGTTCTTGCCGCTCCCGGAAGTCGTCTTGTACTCGGCGTGGACTTCCGAAAACGCGATTTCCGTCTTGCCGACTTTCCCTTGAATCATATCTTCGCATTTGTAGCGGTCGATAGAATGCAAAAACAGCCCCGCGGCCCTGAACAATTCTTTGGAGATGCCTTGCTCGGGCCGATACTCCAGTCCCGGCTCGACAAACGCAATCAGCTTGGGCAAAATAATCCTCTTGAAGCCGCTTCGATAATCCAGCCCGGCAATATAATAATACACGCCCCCGATAATCGCACACCCAATCAGGATAAACAGCAGTATCACCGGCGGCAAACCCCGCAACATCAAAAACAGCGCCACCAGAACGCCCGCCCCGGCCAGAGCGCCGAATACAATCATTGAATGCGTGACTATTTTCTGCCGCTGCCGTTCAAAATCCGCAAGGTCCAGCTTGAGGTCGGTGTCGTAATACTCCCGCAGTTCGTCGAGCGTTTTCATCGTATGATTTTCCCAACATCCGGATTCCGCCGGTCTTGTTCGGAAAACTCCAGCAGAGTCTTCCGTTCAAAGTCAAACATCGCGGCAATGATATTGGTCGGGAACATCTCCACGGCGTTGTTATAGTCGGTCACGGCCGCGTTATAAGCCCGCCGGGCCGCCGAAATCTGCTCTTCCAGTTCATTGAGTGTCCGTTGCAAGTGCAAAAAATTCTCCCCGGCCTTCAACTGGGGATAATTTTCTACCGTCGCACGAAACACCCCCATCAACTGGGACACGGCATTGTCGTACTGAACCATTTCGTTAGGACTCATCTGCCCACCCATCGCCCGCGCCCGCGCCTGCGTCACATTCTCAAAGAGGGACTTTTCATGCTGAGCATAGCCCTGAACCGCGGCGACAAGGTTCGGCACGAGGTCCCACCGTTTTTTCAGCATCGCGTCCATCGTCCCGAATATATTCTGTACCTGGTTGCGACGGGAAATCAGCAGGTTATACATCACCGCCAAAACCAGCAGCGGCACTCCTAAAACCGCTATGATAACAATAAGTATCGCCGCCATTTCTTAAACCCCTTCCCTATGGTCTGTTTCTTATCAAAAGCAAAAACTATCGTATTCCGCGGATTTTGTCAATGATGAACCCCGCATGATAACCTCTTTGCGGGAATGGCCGAACAATTACTCTGTCATTCCAGCGAAGGCGGGAATCCAGGCGGTTTTCAATCTGGACTCCGGGGCAAGCCAGGAATGGCAAAAACATCAGACGTTTAGTTTGTTATTCAAAAGCAGAAATTTTCGACGGCGGACAAAAGAAATGAAAATTAAAATTATATGGAATTTTTCTGTTGACAAAAAAATAAACAACGCATAATTTGATTAAAAATGAACAGTAGAGTTCGCGTGCAAGCGAATTTTTTCGAACGAAGGTTGCTTCATCATCCACGAAGCAGCCTTTTTTATTTCCCCAATTCTTTAGATGCTCTATGATGAAATAGATTCCGTTGTATCCTGTGTCGCAGGTTCCGTCACATTCTCGGCGGCAGACTCCTGTGTTTTCTTCTGCTCGAATGCGCCGCAGATTTTTCCGGTATGAATAAACTCCGCCACCGCCAGATAGTCCGTCGCCCCGTGACAGCCGGGCTCATACTCGAATATCGTTTTCCCATAGCTGGGCGCCTCGGCCAGCTTGATATTCCGCCGGACATGCACGGGAATAATCTGCGCGCCGGCCCAAGGGCTGTTCTGATTACGCGCCCCGCTCAAAAACTTTTCTATATCCTCTCGCACTTCCGTTGACAGGCTCGTGCGGGCGTCAAACATACACATCAGAATCGCCGAGACGCGCAGCGCCGGGTTGATGCGGCTCTGTACCAGCGAAACCGTCTGCAACAGCCGGCTGAATCCCTGCAAAGCCAGAAAATGAGGCTGAATCGGTATCACCACCTCTGTCGATGCCGACAACGCGTTAAGCGTCAGTAAGCCCAGCGACGGCGGACAATCAATGAGCACATAATCAAACTTGTCTTTCACCGGCTCCAGCGCCTGACGCAGAATAATCTCGCGCCCGACCTCGCCGACGAGTTCCGCCTCCGCTCCCACCAAATCAATCCCAGCACCCAGAAGCCGCAGATTCGGTCGAACCTGCACGACCGCCTCTTCTATGCTCGTTGAACCGGCTAAAACTTTATAAATTCCGCAATCTTTCTGTTCCGCGTCAACACCCAGATGAACCGTCAGATGCGCCTGCGGGTCAAGGTCTATCGCCAGAACCCGCAGTCCCCGGTCTGCCAGCGCCGCGGCGACATTAACCACCGTCGTGGTCTTTCCCACGCCGCCTTTCTGATTGAGTACGGCGATAGTTCTCATGAAAGTTCTCCGCTTTCTTCCTTGCCCTCTTCTTTACCGGAGGCCGCAACGGAAGGCGCCGCCCCGCCGGGACGAAGCTGTTTAAGCACCGCGTCCAGAACGCCATTGATAAATCGCGGCGATTGTTCCGTGCTGTATTTGCGGGCCATTTCTATCGCTTCATTAATAATCACCTTGCCCGGAATGTCCGGACAGTACCCCAGTTGATACACCGCCAGCCGCAAAACATTGCGATCCACCTGCGACATCCGCGACAGCTTCCACTGGGCCGCCGCTCGTTCAATGTGCTCATCGCAGCAGTTCACTTTTTCCCACGCCCCCTTTGTCCACTGCTCGGCCAGTTGAATCGTCATCGCGTCATCGCACTGCTCACGAAAGAACCGTCCCAGCCAGGCAAAGATGTCCTCTCCCTGAACGTCTAACTGACATAGCGCCTGCATCGCCAGTTCTCTTGCCTGGGTTCGTCGATCGATAGTCATGTATTTCGACACGATTTATTCACGTATTGGACTCAGTGGTTTTTTCTAAGCCGCCGGACACAAAATAAGCCGCTTGAATGCAAAGGCGTTTGTTAGACACTCCAAATTTTATCCCTGCATACCTATATTACAGTTTGGCTATAACATCCGCCATTTCAATGGCCGCCATCGCCGCGCTGGCGCCGGCGTTGCCCTGCTTGCTGCCGGCACGCTCGATAGCCTGCTCAATCGTCTCGCAGGTCAATACGCCGAATATCGTCGGCACGCCCGTATCATAATTGATCGCCCCAACGCCGCGTGAAATCTGCTGGCAGACATAATCGTAATGCCCCGTCTGGCCGCGAATGACAGCGCCCAAGCACAGCACGGCGGAATACTTACCACCCTGCGCCATTTTCTTGGCCGCCGGTGTAATCTCTATCGTCCCCGGCACCCACACCACGGTGATTTGTTCATCCGACGCGCCGTGACGCTGAAGACAATCAATCGCCCCGGCCAGCAGCTTGCTCGTGATAAATTCGTTGAATCGGCTGACCACGATACCAAAATTGTGCTTCCCTGCGGTAAGCTGTCCTTTGATTTCTCTAATCATAAGTCGGCTCCGTTATAGTTTCTGTTTTATTTCCGTTTTTCATAAGTCCGTATGAAACATCCGCCTATAGACCGTCCCGGCCGGATACCCGAACCCGTCGGTCCCATTATCGGACCGGTGCGATGTTTTTTCAAAAACAATCTTTGCCGCCGCGACAGCGATTGTTTTCAGCGAAATCTTAAGCTTCGAAATTATAAAGGGTTAAGCCCCGCTCCGCCAGAAAAAAGTTTCCAAAATCCTCACTTTCCTTTCGCCGGACAATCCAGACAAAGCACCGCCTTCGCTGAACCGATAGTATCTGCGGAAAAGAACTCGGCAAAATGGAATGGCAGATACCCTATGGCTGATTCATCTTTTTACGACGAAAACGACGACAACCTCAACAGTTGGGACGAGGCGGAACAGCGCATCGGCGAGGCTTACGAACTTTACGAGACAGGCTTGATGCAGCAGGCGCTCGAAAAACTTAACGAAGCCGTCGCGCTCAATCCCGCCTGCTGTTCCTCACACTTCAATATGGGCCTGACGCTCGACGGCCTTGAGCGTTACGAAGAAGCCATTACCTGCTTTCGGCACGCGCTGGATTTGTCGCCCGACGATGTGGAGATTCTCAATTGCTTAGCCGTTGATTACACCCGCACGGCACAATATGATTTGGCCATATCCACCTTTGAAGACATCGAGAAAATCGACCCGACATTTGAGCCGGCCTACTGCAACCGGATTATTACCTATACCGAAATGGAGCAGTACGACAAGGCCGAGCAGATGTTTTATCTGGCGCAGGAATTGAATCCCAATTGCGCGATTTGCTTTTATAACATCGGTAATTCGCTGTTCACCCGCGGCCTGTACGCCCGCGCCGCCTGGTGCTGGGAAAAAACCGCCGAGCTGGAGCCGGCACATCCGCAGATTCATTACCGCATCGCCCAGGCCTGCTGGGCCAACGGACAATACGACAAGGCTAATGAGAATTTCCTCTGCGAACTGCGCCAAAACCCTGGCAACGTGGAAATTCTGCTGGACTACAGCATCTTTCTGCTGGAACACGGACAGATTCAAAAGGCCGCGGAAAAGCTGAACTGGATGCTGGATTTGCAGCCGGATTTCGCCCCGGCGATGTTCTACCGCGGCGAAATTTACCGCACTCAGGGCCGGTTTGACAAGGCGATTGCCGCCTATCGCAGCGCCATAAACGCCGACGCGAAACTCGCGGGTCCGCGATTCCGTCTGGCGCAGATTTTACTGTGGCAAAAGCAGCCCGCCGAAGTTGCCGACCTGCTTAAAACCGAGCTTGGGCTTTCCTGCAATGATGAACAGGCGCTACTGCTGATGGGACGAATGCTGCTGGGCCTCGGCGAATATGACGAGGCGGTCAATTGCTTCCTGCGGACGCTCGACAGCAATCCCGAGCAGGCACAGGCATATTTCGCGATGGCCGCGATATTGATGAACAAACACGACGTGGAAGGCTGCCTGCAGTTTCTCGAACACGCCATCGGCCTGGATATTAAAATTTCCGCCGCATATACCTGCGCCGCGATCATTCATTACAAGCATAAGGATTTTCAGCAGGCGCTGGACATCATCGAAAAGGCCAAATGCGTTGTGGGCAATTCCTGGCACCTGCGCCTCTGGACAGCGCGCATTACCCTTGCCGCCCGGCAGAACGCCCTCCTCAACTTCTTCCGCACACGGGAATAACGGGCAGTGTACCGCGTGTAGCGTTCAATTAACGTTATCCACAATTGGGTTAAATGGGTTTGTTTGGGTTTGCTTTTGTTTTGCGATTTTGAGATTAGTCCTTTCTGTATAACAAGTTAACGATTTTTGAAATGGGTTTGTTTTTCCAAAAAATGAGGGTGAACCATTTTTTGGATATCAAAAATCAAAGTGCAAAAATCAAAATTAAGGACAGCTTTTCAAGCTGAACTGATTTTACATAATATTATGGCACATCATACTCCTTTCCGGGGCGCAAAATAAGCGTCTCCTATATGGGCTGGACTTGCGTGGCGGTGTCGAAAATCGGCGATTTTTGAAGGTTGTAGAAATCATAAGTCTTTATTGCGAAAGGGGTTAAAAATTTATGGAATTTTATAAGACAGCAGGATAGTGAAATCGGACTTAGAATGAAGCAGAGAAAAGAGCGCAAGAATATTGGATGCGGCCGGGGAGATTAAAAAATTCAGGCGTGAATTTCGGAGATTGCGAGTCCGTATTTCAAGGCAAGCATCCGGAATGTGGAAAAGAAGTATTTTAAATTATGTGTTGACAATATGTGTACTGTGTGACATAGTACACACAAGATTAAGAAGGAAACCTAAAAAGCAGGCGACAAACAATGATTCCTTTTTCGGTCACATTTAAGGCAGGCATTCCCATCTATGAGCAGGTGATCTATGCCGTGAAAAAAGCCATTGTTTCAGGCCGGCTCCAGGAAGGCGATCCATTCCCCTCCGTCCGTGAGATGAGCAAGGAATTACGAATCAATCCGAATACCGCTCAGAAAATAGTCACCCTGCTTGTTCAGGAAAAACTCATCGAAATAAAACCCGGCATCGGCAGTATCGTGTCGAAGTTGGGCAACGCCACCGAGGAGCAGCGACACACTATTTTAAATACGGAGGCTGAAAAATTAGTCATTGAAGCCAGACGACTATCCATAAAAAAAGGGGAACTGATCGAAGCGATTCAAAATCACTGGGGGAAAGGAAAATAGAACGAGGGCAAAATGGAGTACGTGATAACCACGGAGCAACTGACAAAACGGTTTGGCAAGCAGGTCGCCATAAACAATCTTACGCTGAATATTCCCACGGGATGTATTTTCGCCTTTCTGGGACCCAACGGAGCCGGCAAAACGACCACTATCAAGGCCCTGATGAATATTCTATCCCCCAACGCGGGGACATCGACGGTTTTCGGGGTCGATTCGAGGAAGCTTAGTCCCACTGAATTCGCTCAAATCGGTTACGTATCTGAAAATCAGGAGTTGCCTCTCTGGATGAAGACGGGGTATTTTTTGAATTACTGCAAATCGTTTTACCCCACGTGGGACGACGGTTTTTGTCAGCAGTTGTTAAAACAGTTTGATATTCCGCTGGACAAAAAATTGAAAAGTCTATCGCGAGGGATGCGGATGAAAGCCGCGCTGGTTTCATCTCTTGCGTACCGTCCCAAACTTCTGGTTTTGGATGAACCCTTCAGCGGATTAGACCCGCTGGTGCGGGAGGAATTCGTCAGCGGGATACTAGAGGTCACGGAAACGGAGAACTGGACGATATTTATTTCGTCGCATGATGTGGATGAGGTGGAACGGCTGGCCGACCGGGTCGGCATCATTGATAAAGGCGCGCTCATGGTCAACGAGAACATCGAGGAACTACAATGTCGATTCCGGTGGGTGGAGGTGACACTGGGCGAAGCCCCGGCCGGAGCCGTTTCTTTTCCAGCCGAGTGGCTTGCGGCGGAACAGAAGGGACGGGCCGTGCGGTTTGTTGATACGCAGTACCAGGAGGACGCCGGCCAGCAGCGCATCCGGTCGCTGCTGCCTGCGTGTACGGATATTGCCGCGCAGGGAATGTCGCTGCGGGAGATATTTGTCGTGCTGGCTAAACAATTTAAACAATCCAATTCTTAGAGAGAGTTTTCCATGAACTTTTTATTGCCGGTCTTAAAGAAAGATATGCTGCACTTGCGACTGATGCTGATCTGTTGGGCGGTGCTTCTATGTATCCAGTCCTTTATGGGTATCGGAGGGGCAAAGATCGCCATCGATAATCTTCAGCTTCAAGTAATCTTGCCGCAGCTTACGATATTCATCCGGTTCCTGCAGGGCCTGATGGTCATTGTCATCGTTCCGCTGCTTGTGCAATCTGATCCGCTGGTCGGTACAACGGCATTCTGGTTTACCCGGCCCATCGGACGTAAACCGCTGCTCATCACGAAAGTCTGTTTTGCAGCGGGAACATTCGTGCTGCTGGCCTTACTGGCGGAACTGTTTGTTTTTACAGCCAACGGTTTTCCTCTGAAGTATATTTTACTGGCGATTCCGGAGATCCTGATCGAGAAGACGTCGTTTATCATTCCCTTTTTCCTGCTGGCGGTCATCACCCCTAAATTCAGCCGGTATGCCATCGTTGGTGTAAGTATCCTGGCCGTATATATTGCCGTCATAATCCTGTGGCTACTCCTGGCGGCATTGATACCGGAGGTTACGAAAATCAAGATGTCTTCTTCCACAATTGACAATTTAAAAGATTATTATACGCTCAACTTATCCATTAGGGTTATCCGCAATATTTTTATAATCCTGTTCGGCAGCGGTATTATTGTTTATCAATCTCTCAGCAGAAAGACCTTAAGAACCGTGTTGGGGATCGCCGCCGGTTTTCTTGTGCTCATCGCGCTCGGCCGGCTCTGGAAAGTTGATTTTATCAAGACCCCCCCCGCCGATATCCCAGACAAAGACCACAGCCGAGACCGTCACATTTACCATCGACGCTGAACATGTCGGCATCAGCGATGAGGTCAGTTATTACAAAAGCAGTGTTCGCGATAAAACGTTCACTGCGCCGGTTGATATTTCCAGCCCGGCATTTGAAGAGTTTGTCGTATTGACGAACCTGAAGCCTGAGATCCAATATCCAACCGGCGATACGCTGGATTCCTCGCTTATTTTAAATCTACTGAAAGAAATGCGTGATGAAACTCGATTTACAGAACCTTTACAGGCCGCAATGACCCAATCGAAGATATTAAATGCATTTGCCGGCCCGGGAGACCAGCCAAAATACATCGAACCCCGGGAGATTTTCTGCTGCGATGAAACCTCCTACTATCGGCATAAAAACGAGGCGGGAACATACAAGGCCGACACAGAGCTTGACATTTACAAGTACCAGGTGCGTTCGAGCCTGCCGCTGAGTCGCGGAAGCCGAGACAGGTTCGGTTCTGAGCAGATTGTGATTTTTGACATTTTGGACCAGGAGAATGGCCTCAGTGTCGTTGTCGGAGAAAAGAAGGCAAGGCTTCTTTTTGACCGGGAAACGGAAAAACCAGGTTCTTACAGCGTATTGCAGGATCGTTGGTTTCCGAAGAATTTTTATCTCATTGAAAACGTGAAAAGGAAAGAGGCCTTTGTGGCGGAGAATTCAAACCCCACTGTGGATATTGATGAGATGCTAAATTCTTCGTCGCGGTTATTCAGCAAAATCAAAAAAATTGAGTTTGTATATATCAACAAGCAAACCGGAACGCTGCCCATGATTGACAAGGAATGGCTTAAAGATGCCCGGCTGGTGCGGGTGGACGCCGTGCGAGTGGGAAGCGTGACAAAACAAATCGAAATCAAAGATTTTGTTTTGCCGGAAAAATCAACCCTCCGGAAATCAAATTCTGACCCAAATCAAAGATGAGCAGTTCCGCATGTGCAGTCCGTTAAAAGCGGGTACACCTACAAACTGGATTCTGGCTTTCGCCAGGAGAACCAAAGCGGGGCAGACCCAATCCTGTTCGGCCCGGTATTTGCTCTTTGACAAATTCAGATAGTGTTCAGCACGCCAGAGTATTTTACACGAGAAAAACCGGGGTGTCTATGTGGATTTCTGCGCAGCATCAACCGCAGCAGCGA
>VGXU01000013.1 GCA_016873215.1 Planctomycetota bacterium | reverse complement strand
CGCGAGGGTCTTTTTAATTCAAGTCTTTTTGCCGGGCAATTTGGATACAAAATGTCGCCCGCTGGGGGTACCCCCAGCCCACAACTTCTTTAGTTCTTGATACCGTTTCATCGTCATACATCTTATCCGTATCAGGGGGATACGATGTTCCCTTCCCATTCCAAGAGAGAGAGAAAAAATGCTTGACAACCCCGATAAATACCAATAAAGTGCGAACCACTTTATTTTTTTGAACGTAAAAATACACAAAATTTCGCTTTCAGTTCACAAGCGATTTTAAGAGCCTGACTGAAACAGGAGAATATGAAATGATTGACGTACAGCATTTACGTCGCAGTTTTGGGCCGGTGGTTGCGGTGGATGATATTTCGTTTCAGGTCCAAAAGGGCGATGTCCTGGGGTTTCTGGGTCCCAACGGCGCCGGCAAAAGTACGGCCATGAAAATGCTGGCCTGCTTCCTGGTTCCTGACAGCGGAACGGCCACCCTCTGCGGGCATGACATTCTCAAAGATCCCGTTGGGGTACGGCGTTCTGTCGGCTATCTGGCGGAAAACGCCCCGGCCTATAACGAAATGACCGTCGGAGGGTTTCTGCAATTCGTCTGTGATGTCCGCCGGATTCACGGCGCCGCACGCAAAAAGGCAATGGATAGGGTTGTTCCTCTGTGTTCGATTGAGTCGGTTTATCATCAAACCATGGAAACGCTGTCTAAGGGGTATCGTCGTCGTGTCGGCCTGGCCCAGGCCCTCATCCACGACCCGCAGGTATTGATACTCGATGAGCCGACCGACGGTCTGGATCCCAACCAGAAACACGAAGTACGGAAACTGATTACCGCGATGGCCGAGGAAAAGTGTATCATTATTTCCACGCACATCCTTGAAGAGGTCGAATTGATTTGCAGCCGGACCATCATCATCGCCCGCGGGAAAATCCTTGTGGATTCCACGCCGCAGGAATTAATGCAAAAGCATAAATGCAGTCTTGACGAGGTCTTCCGCAAAATCACCTCCACCAGAAAGAGCGCTTAGCCGCGGGGACATATTGAGGAGTATATCGTTATGAATGGTTTTCTATCGGTATTCAAACGGGAATTAAAGGGATATTTCGCCACGCCTGTGGCGTATGTCTTTCTCGTGATTTTTTTGTTCTTTTCAGGCTATCTGCCGTTTCGTGACGGCTTCTTTGAGATGCGACAGGCCGGACTTGACCTTTTCTTTGCGAATCTGCCGCTGCTGTTTATCTTTATGGTGCCTTCCACGGCGATGCGGCTCTGGGCCGAGGAACGCAAAAGCGGCTCCATCGAATTTCTGCTGACGCTGCCGGTTACCGTATCGCAGGCGGTGCTGGGCAAGTTTCTCGCCGCATGGGTGTTTCTGGGCATCGCGCTGCTGCTGACGTTTCCAATGCCCGTTACGGTGTATTATCTGGGACAGCCCGACACGGGACTGATTATCACCGGCTACCTGGGTTCGTTTTTATTGGCCGGTTCATTTTTGGCCATCGGTTCTTTTTTCTCGGCTATGACCAAAAACCAGGTCATCAGTTTTATCCTGTCAGTGTCGGCATGCGGCATTTTGGTTTATGCGGGGATGTCCACGACCGTGAATTATTTATCGTCGATGTTGCCGTCAGGCGCGGTCAATGTCGTGCAAAGCCTCAGTATTCAGTCGCATTTTGATTCTATCCTCAAAGGCGTCATTGAGTTTCAGGATATGGCCTATTTTGTGATTCTGATTGTGGCCTGGATCAGCGCCTGTGCGGTTGTTCTGGAAGAAAGGAAGGCAGCCTGATGAGCCGAGCAATGAAAACAATTCTGGCGATTTTCTTTATTGTTGTCATCGCAATTTCCGTGGTGAGCATCACCCGTCAGGTGGGCGGGGCATGGCGGCTGGATATTACCGAACGCAAATTATATACCTTGTCCGACGGAACCAAAGCGATTCTGACTGGTCTCAAACAGCCCATTACCATCAAGCTGTATTACAGCCAGACGGCGTCGATGAAAGCCCCCGACCAGATTCGGTTTTACACAAATTATTATCAGTATGTCCGGGCGATTCTGGAGGAATACGCCAGTCAGGCCAAAGGGATGGTCAAGCTGGAGACAATCGACCCCCGTCCCTACAGCGAAGAGGAAATGGCGGCCATACGCTACGGCCTCAAACGCTTCCCCATCAGCCAGGAAGAAAATTTCTTTTTCGGCCTGGTGGTCCAGACGCAGTTCGGCGTGACCAAAATCATCGAATTTTTCACGCCCGACCGTCAGAATTTTGTGGAGTATGACATCAGTTATCTCATCGATACGGCGATGACCCGCCAAAAAAGCAGAATCGGCGTCCTCAGCTCCCTGTCGGTAATGGGCGACGACACGTCGGGTTATATGGCCTATATGATGCGGATGCAGGGTCAGCAGCCCCGCCAGCCGTGGGGGCTGGTGCAGCAGTTAAATCAGAAATATGAAGTTCGCGCCATCCCTGCCGATACGGAAAAAATTTCAGACGTGGATGTTTTGCTGGTCATTCACCCCAAGAAACTGCCCGAGCAGACGCTGTTTGCGATTGACCAGTATATCCTCAACGGCGGCCGGGCGATAATTTTTGTGGACCCGCACTGCATTACGGACCGTCCTTCTCCGCAGGAGCAAATGAATCCGCAGTTTTCTATGGAATCGAATCTTGAGCCGCTGCTGAAAACATGGGGGCTGGAAATGCCTTCAATGACATTTGCCGGCGACATCGCGCTGGCCGAAGAAGGGGCCACATCTCCCGACCGCAGGCCCGAAAAAATTCTGGGTATTATGAAACTCACTTCGGCACAGAAATGTTTTAATCCCAATTCGCCTGCCGTGGCGATGCTCAATAATGTTGAAGTTGTATTTCCGGGGGTCTTGAAAAAACTCCCCGCCGAGACAAAAGACAAGGTTTCGTCGGATATTCAATATACGCCTCTGATGATGACTACCGCCAGGGGAAACACATGGAAGGTGGAGAACAGCTATGAATTGATGAATCCGGATTACGCACTGTTTCTGCGAAAGTTCCGCGATGGGACGGAGCCAGTGGTTATGGGCTATATGCTAACGGGCAAATTTAAGTCTGCGTTCCCCGACGGTGTTGAATTTCAGGAAAAATCGGCTGAGTCGGAAAATCCGGACAAGGATAAAAAACCGCCCGTCAAAAAGAAATTGACCGGCCTTGCCGAAGCCAAGGATTCCTGCGCCGTGACGGTGTTTGCGGATGTGGATTTCATCGGTGACTTCGTGGCCTATCGAAATCATCCCCTGTTTGGTATGATGGTTATCGGCGACAATAGCTCCCTCGTGCTGAATACGATTGAGGACTTGTCGGGGTCGAGTTTCCTGATGGCGATTCGCTCGCGGGGCAGTTATAACCGGCCCTTTATACGGGTCGATAAGATTGAAGCCGACGCGGCGGCACAGACGGCGCAAAAGGAATCTGAGATCGAGGCCCAAATCAAAGGTTTTGAACAGGAACTCAACCAGAAACTGGCCGCCCTCGATAAAAATGAGAACGAGTTGATTAACAAGACGATTCTGACGGAAAAACGAACCATTGAACTGAAACTGCGCGAGGCTGAAAAGAAACTTCGCGACGTCAAGATGAGCAAAGTGCAGCAGATTGAAAAACTGGGCCTGCGGCTGAAAAATTTCTGTATGCTGCCGGGTCCGGTGTTGATTCTGGTTGTTGCGGTGGTATTAAGCCTCGTCCGAGGCTTCAAACGCCGCCATTACATCAGCCATGCCAGCGACGCATAAAAAACACCTGCGGGAGAACGAAATATGAGCGATAAAAAACTGACGATACTGGGTATTGTTGCCGTAATAGCCATTGCCGCGGCAATCGTGGTTAATCAGGCAAGCAAACCTCGACAGATCAGCAATCTTGTGATTGGCCCGCTCGTCGGCGGCCTGGATGTGGATCAGATTGCGAAAATTACCATTAGCGGCCAAAAAGGCGAGCAAAAGACAACACTTTCGAGGAACGAAGGCAAATTTGTCATAGTCGAAAAGGACAACTACCCGGCCGGTGTCAAAAAGGTTAATGAACTCGTTGCCCAGTGTCTCGATATTCGTACCGCCGAACTGCGTACCGAAGACCCCGCTTTTCACAAAGACCTTGGCGTCACTGAAGACTCGGCCAAAAGTGTAATTACCCTGTGGGATGCGGAAAATAAACCCATCGTGGGGATTCTCATTTCGGAAAGCAGCGAGGAGAACAGGGGGGCCTATGTCCGGCTCGCATCCGAAAACAAAGTCTATCTGACCCTTAATTCGCCGTGGATCAGTGCTGTTCCGATGGATTATGTGGATAAGGAAATCCTGAAAGTAAACACCGGCAAAATCGTCGAAGTGACGATTACTGACCCCAATCAGCATACTTATGCCCTGCAAAGTAAAGACGGCGGCCAGACCATTACCTCGCCCATAACGCTGCCGACCGGAAAACGCCTCAAAGAATCGGATTGCAAGCGCGTCTTTAACGCTCCCGGCGGTATCCAGATTGAAGATGTCGCTGCCGCAAACAAGCTCGAAGGACTTAAACTCGACCGGCGGTATGTTTGCAAACTCGACGATTCGACTGTTTATACATTCCAATTAGGCGAAAAAGACAAAAAGACCTGGCTTGCCGCCGCAGCCCAATTTACCGATACCGTGCCGGTGACCAAGGAAAAGGGTGTTGTCGAATCCGATGAACAGCTTAAAGCCAAGGAAGCAAAACTGCTGGCCCGCGACGCTGCCGACCGTTTCGCCAAAAAAACCGCCGGCTGGCTATTTGTGATTGCAGATTACACCGCCGCTGAGCTGAAGAAAAAAATACAGGATTTGGTTGAAGACATCCCGGCCGAGGCGAAACCCGCCGACCCCAATCAGCCTGCCGGAAGATAGCTAAAACGTAGCCGAAGCCTCCGTGCTTCGGATTCAATTTATCAGGAATCCTCTTCTCTGCCTGAAAGGCAAGCATACCATAGCCCAGCCCAGCGGCCTGGGAAAACTCTTGTTTTGAATTTTAGTTTTTTGTCATTCGAATTTGTTTCGAGTTTCGATATTCGAATTTCGGATTTGGTTGCGGCCAAGGTCCGCGCTGTGCCCTTTGCAGCAATATTTTTACAATAATTTAAACCCTGTAAAGAGAGATAAAAAAGTCCATCGTGAACGGTTAATAGAGAATAGCGACCCAATTCAGAATGGATAAAGAATCCTGTAAATCCCGACTGAAAAATTGGTTGTTTGCATCTATAGTGTAAAAACCTTTGGAACAATGGACATCGTGCTGTCTTGGTTTTTTTGGGTTTTGATATTTGAAGCGGTCCATGTATAATAACACAATGTCTTGAAAAACCATGCACTTTGAGACGAAAGGAAAAACAGTGAAAAAGGGATTTCGACGATTATCTACAGCTATTATTGTATTGTCATTTTTTATCCTGCATCTCAATGCCGGATGTACAAACAAAACCATCTCTGATCCCAAACTGAGTCTGCCGTCTGCAGCGTTGGAGCAGCGGTTTCAAATCCCGCCGCGAGAAGCCGGGGTTAGCTGCTGGTGGTGGTGGCTCAATGGAAATGTGACCCGGGAAGCCATCACAAAAGACCTGGAGGCGATGCGGAAAAAGGGCTTTAGCGGGGCGTATATATTTGATGCAGGCGGAGCGGAACATAGAGGAAATGCACAGGTCCCTGAAGGGCCGACGTTTGGCAGTCCGGAATGGACGGAGCTTTACATCCATGCCCTGAAAGAAGCTCAGCGGCTCGGCCTGAAGTTGGGGTTGTCCATTCAGAGCGGTTGGAATCTGGGCGGACCCTGTGTGACACCTGAATTCTCAGCCAAGCAATTGGTCTGGTCTGAGATTCAGGCCAAAGGGCCGGCTTCTTACAGCCAAAAACTGCCTGTACCCGGCAACAAAAAAAATTATTATCAGGAAATTTGTGTTCTGGCTTATCCACAGAGACGCCAACCGGGGCATAACCAATCCAGAGAACCGATCCGTGATCTCGCTCTTAAATCAGGCTTTAAGGAGTTAGGCGGCTCCGCTCCGGATACCCGATTTTTGCTGGAGGACCGCCCCTCTGTGCCGGGCGAGGAAGATGTGTTGATGGAGGATATACAGAACATAACAGCCAAAATGGGTGTTGATGGCACGCTGACGTGGGATGTTCCGGCCGGGACGTGGACCGTTCTGCGGTTTGGATACACCACTACAAACGCCCAGGTTTCCACTTCCAGCAGTGACTGGAAGGGACTTGTGATCGACTATCTCAGTGAGGATGCCTTTGACCGCTATTGGGATGAAATGATTGAGCCGCTGTTGAAAAAAGCCGGTCCGATGGCCGGGACGGTCTTAAAACAGTTGGGAACGGACAGTTGGGAATGCGGTGGGATGAACTGGAGTCCGGGTTTTGCAGCCGATTTCAAAGACTATTGCGGCTATGATCCGATTCCGTATTTGCCCGTCATTGCCGGCAAAATCGTGGAAAACCGTGAAGTGAGCAACGCCTTTTTGGCCGACTTTAGAAAGACGCTGGCTGATTGTGTCTCGAACAATCACTACAAGGTCTTTGCCGAACATGCGGCCCGATATAAGCTTGGAATCCAGCCGGAATCGGCCGGTCCCCACGCCGGCCCACTGGACGGTATTAAAAACTATTCACACAGTGATATCGTGATGAGTGAATTCTGGGTGCCTTCTCCGCATCGGCCAACGCCGGAAAAGCGGTTTTTTGTGAAACAAGCTTCCTCGGCGGCCCATATTTATGGGAAGCAGTACGTCGGCGCCGAATCTTTTACTTCCATCGGTCCCCATTGGAACGATGTTCTCTGGCAATCTCAAAAACCGAGCATGGACCATGAATACTGCGCCGGATTAAATAAGATTTTCTTTCATACCTTTACCTGTTCACCGAAAGAAATGGGTCTCCCGGGGCAGGAATATTTTGCAGGCACGCATGTCAATCCGCAGGTCACATGGTGGGACTATTCCGACGCGTTCATCAATTACATGAATCGGATTCAATCCGTGGTGCAGCAGGGTCAATTCATCGCTGATGTGCTGTATTACTATGGCGACCATGTCCCTAATATTGCCGCTCTGAAGGAATCCGATCCGGCAAGGGTAATGCCCGGCTACGATTACGATGTCACGAATGAAGACGTTTTACTGCAACTGAAATGTGTGGATGGGAAAATCGTGGTTCCCGGCGGGATTCAGTATCGTTTGCTCGTTTTGCCGGATCACAAGGTGTTGTCGCTGCCAGCCCTGGAAAAAGTTGACAAATTACTCAGGCAGGGGGCCACGGTACTGGGACCGAAGCCTCAACGGCTGGTCAGCCTGGTTGGCGGCAAAACAGCACAGCAGCAGTTTCATGGCCTGGCTGATCAGATGTGGGGAGTTCAGCCGGCTGAAAGCGGTCAAAAAAATATTGATAAGGGGTGTCTGGTTTGGGGGATAACTGCCCGTCAGTTTCTTCAGAGTCAAGGGCTTGCCAAAGATTTTGAGGTAATCGGCACAGATAATAGTTCCTTGTATGACTACATTCATTACCGCGTGGGAGAGGCGGAGGTATATTTCGTCTGCAACCAGACCGAGAAGCCGCAGGCCATCGACGGTGCATTCCGTGTTTCCGGCCGACAGCCGGAATTGTGGGACCCGGTGACGGGACAAATCCGGCCGGCCAAAGCCTTCAGCCAATCCGCGGGATGCACGAGAGTGTCTTTGCAGTTTGAACCTTATGGTTCATGCTTTGTCATTTTTCAGGAGCCGATTCCAGCGACTCAGCAGGGAACAGCAGACTCCAATTTCCCGGCATTGAAAACTGTCATGGAAATCCAGGGATCATGGCAGGTCGCGTTCAATCCGGCCTGGGGCGGCCCTGCGTCCATTCAATTCGATACGTTGACCGACTGGACACAGCACGGCGATAAAGGGGTTAAATTTTATTCCGGCAAGGCGGTCTATCGCAAGACGTTTACGTGTTCGGAGGTCGCAAAAGAAAGACGTTACTGGCTGGAGTTAAATAACGTCGAAGATACAGGAATTGCGGCTGTTACACTCAACGGCAGGGACCTGGGTATTGTCTGGACAAAACCGTTTCGCGTGGAGGTTACAAAAATTTTGAATGCTGGTCCAAACCAAATGGAAATCGTCGTGGTTAATTCCTGGCGCAATCGGCTGGTTGGAGATCGTGACATGCCGAAGGAGAAACGTTATACACAAACGAATATTACAATCCGAAAAGACTGGGGTTTGCTCAAATCCGGTTTGCTTGGACCTGTTGTTCTCGTGAGCGATTGATACGCGACATAACAAGACTAAAACGAATAGCCTGTGGAAAAACTTCGAGAGGTTATGTCTATTGTGTTTTGAACTGAACCAGCGGCCGGTTGTTCGACGATGCAAGGCTATACAGGGTTGTATATAGGAAACATCGGATTAATAAGGCGAACGTAATAGCTGAGGAAATATGGGAAGTAAAATGCGTATTGTCAGAGCCGTTTTTCGCGGGATATTTAATATTCTCTGCCTGCTGATGATTTCAATATTGTTTTTTCTGGGTACATATTCCAGAAATTTACATGGGTTATGGTTGATCATCCCTGTTTCGCTCTGGATAGCCGCGTGTAAGAGAAAAACGGCGGGATACCTGGCATTAGCTTTTCTGATTTGCATTGGGATTGTTGTTATCTGGCTATTTCTGCCGGATAAGGACAACTGGCGGCCATATAATTTTGATTATGAACTCAAAGACTTCCGGGCAAATCGAGCCGTGCCGGACAACCAAAATGCCGCTTTCATCTATCAGCGTATCACCGCGAAACTAAACGATTCAAATGCGCCATCATTCTTCAATGAGGGAAATGCCTCTTCCACCTGTGTCCAGTGGAAAGGAATCGAGCATCCTGAAACTGCTGCCTTCATCGACGCTCGCCGGGAGATAGTGTCCGAAGCAATGACCGCAAGCAATCTGGACAAGTGTGTTTTCCCTTTATGGACAAATCCACTGGACATGCCCACAAAAATGGTCGATCGTATGCGACATATTGCGTATCTGCTTGTGTCGTCCGCCAATCGGGATATGGGCGAATGCAGGATTGACGAAGCATTTAAAAAATATGAATGTCTCGTCCGTATGGGCCGCCATCTCCAATCCCAGCCGTCATTTATGGAACTAATGATGGGCGACGACATTGAAAATATGGCTTACGCTCAACTGGCGTCTGTGATAATAGACACAAATCTCAGCAGAACCCAGCGGGATTCCATCCGCCGGATAATACCTGCACCAATTGATGATTGGCCCCTATTGTATCCCCCGATATTCGAAATCGAAAAGCTGCTGAACAAGAACATGGTCGCAATGATGTTCTACGAGACCGATGACAAGGGCATAGTGAGATTCCGGCAAGGCAATGGGATTTTTCCCAATAACGCATCAAATATACAACAACCCCATAGTGCGCTGCAGATTAGAATGCAAAAATTAGCGAGCATTGGTCTTTGGTTTATCGCTCCTCGTGATCCGAAAGTCATCAGCAGTATTTTTGATGAAGAATTTCAAAGAGCACTTCTGTTTGCTGATGCAAACAACCTGGAAACCACGCTGCCGCTGAATACCAGTTTTTACCTCGCATGGCTCAGAGATCCACATCGAACCACAGCCCAATTAATGGTTCAAATGAGTTTTCCTGTCCATGAAAAAATCCATGCCTCGCGTTTGCAGATAATAGCCCGCCGCCGAGGCACGGCCATTCTCTTTGCACTGCGGAATTATAAGGACGCAGGCGGCCGCTGGCCCGGCGTTCTCGATGAAATAAAAACTGCTCTGCCTGCCGAAGCATGGATTGACCCGTTTACCCAACTTCCGTTCATATATAAGGTAAAGGATTGTAATTTTCTGCTTTACAGCGTGGGGCGTAACAAGATTGATGAAAAAGGCAAGCCCAAACCAAGCTGTCGTGACGGCTCATGCGAGATTGATCATTCGGGATCGGACGACATACTGATTTGGCCGCTGACATGGAAAGATGCACAGACTTTTTAAAAACCGGGCGAATGAAACTTGCGGTGTTTTATAGTACTTGCAGTTAAAAAAATCCGAACAGCAGCGGGCAAGTGCTTTTAGTAAAATAAAGGGGTCAGGTACATTTTTCGCCTAATTTTGGATTTTAGTTTTGCCTTTCTTGTCCGTCATAACTTTAGCGACGGCGGGAACAATGAACTTTTTTAAGCGGATTTCATCCGCAAAATAGCTTTAAATTTAAAATTTTAATTTTACCTTTTGATTTTTAACTTTTGCCCTTTGTCTTTGTTCCATCCCTGCATACCTGTATATCTACATACCTTTTGTCTCTTGCCTTCTCCCTTTTTTCTCTCTGTGACAATCTGCGTCAATCTGTGGTTTATATTATTTCAACACAATTGCGATTTCACTATCCTGCTATTTCCAATAATTCCATAAATTTTTAACTCTATTTCCAACAAAGACTTACAGCTTTCCCGCCCTCCAAAAATCACGAATTTTCGACACCGCCACGCAAGTCCAGCCCATATAGGAGGCGCTTATTTTGCGCCTCGTGGTTCTGTCATTCCGGCGAAGGCCGGAATCCAGATTTTCTACGAACCACGAACTAAGAACTATGAACTTTGAAAACAAAAGGAGTATGTGTATCATGTTGTCGAAGAAATTGACAGAACAAGAGGCCCGTCATTCCGAACCCCTTGCGGGTGAGGAATCCGCTTATTTCAGCCGTCGGCCCTGCCGACTCCTTAATTTTGATTTTTGCACTTTGATTTTTGATATCCAAAAAATGGTTCACCATCATTTTTTGGAAAAACAAACCCATTTCAAAAATCGCTAACTTATTACACAGAAAGGACTAATCCAAAAATCGCCCCAAAAAAGCAAACCCAAACAAACCCAATCTTAATAAAATCTTAATAAAATTACTGCCGCAGGTATTTGAGGCGTTCGGGCAGCGGGATATTATTGCCGAAACTGTCTTCGCCGTAGCCGATCTCGGCCAGGAGGCGGATGTCTTCAAGGACGCGTTTATCGCCGAAGAACGTCACTTTCATTTCCGTGGTGATATCGATTTTGCCCATCACCAGCAGTTTGGCGATCTCATCGGTGAGCTGCTCGATCAGCGTCGCATCGGATTGAAGTGTCAGTTCGTCGAGTTTGAGCGGCTGTTCGTAAATAATCACTTTTCCGTTTTCAGCCAGCGTCATAATGATATTTCGCATAAGCGTTTTGACGTCGCTATTGTCCGGATGAGGTGTGGCGAGATTAAGGCGGATGACTTCAGTCGCCAGAGACCGCCGTTTCTGTGCATTGATTTTTTCGTTGGCCCTGAACAGTTCCAGCGGGCTATGGGCGTCGTAGGATTCGCCTTCCAGTTCCATCCGCACGTCGCCGCCGTAGTGCAGTACCAGTTTGGAAATCAGCGTCGAAGGGCGAACGTGAAAACCGCGATAGGGCGGGACACGCACCTCAATGCGGACGTTTTCCGTGTAGCGCCGCAGCATATTCTGGCAGAGCAGTTCCGCGCAGGTCAGGTATTCGCCGACAAAGCAGATGGAATAATGAATCAGAACATCCAGCAGTTTTTCCGGCTCGACGAGGTGCTGAAAGCCGGGGACGTACAGAGAGGCGGGGCCGATGTGACGTTCATAATAATGGGCGAAATCCCGGGCGGTTCGCAGCAGATGCAGAACAACGGTGATATGCCCGCGCAGGACAATCAGGTCTTTGTCGAGCACTTCGGTCTCCGTCGTCGAGACGTATGTGTCGTAAAGCGACTGAAGATTGTGGAAACGAAGCTCCAGCGAACGCAGTTGTTCCTCGCTGATAGGCCCCGTGATTTCACACAGATATTCCTGGGGCAGGGTTTGTCCCTTGGGCAGGGCCTGTCGGCATTCCGCCGCCAGATTTAAAAAGGCCGTCGCCAGCAGCGTGATAGTACTGGAAACGGTTTCCATTTTGCGCGTCGCCAAATCGTGCGGCAATCTGCCTGACAGAACCGATTCCGTATAAATATCCACGGTCAAATGAGAACAGGAAAACGATAGTTGCAGACCGGCGGCTTCCTGGCTGAGCCGTTCGGCGGCGTGAAAAAGAATCTCCTCCACAAAATCAATGGTTTGTTGTGTGCTGAGGGCAAAATCCTGTCCCACCGGCAGAAGCCGATACACGGGAATGGAAAGCTGGATATGCAGAAGTTCATATCCAACATTGGAGAACAGCTTTATCGCGGCAATCGTCGAACGAAAGCCGGCCCATTGATTATTATTGCGGGCGCCGTGGGAATCCAGCAGTTCCTCAATTTGGGTTGCCTGAGCCAGAAATTCCCCCAGCAGCGGACGAGTCAGCCTCTTGCAGTTATTCTGATGCTGATGGATGAGAAAACCGGCGGCCCGCAGAAGAACCTGCGCCCGCTGGCTGACCAGCCGGGCAAAATCCTCGTATGAGATAGATGATGAACCCATAAGCTTCTGTATCTGTCCGTTTTTGGCGAAATCGTCAATCGTTTTTATTTTGTCTGATAAGGGAATAAAATACTATATCCGGCTGAGAAAAAAAAGCAAGCCATTTACCCCTTATCAGTGATCCTTGAACTCGGCGACGACAAAAGTGTGGTCGCTGGGTTTGTCCATGCCGCGCGGCGTTTTGTCGATTCGGCAGTCGATGCATTTTTGGGCCAGAGACGGCGTAGCCATAATATAATCCAGCCGCCAGCCGAGATTGCGGCGAAATCCGTTGGACAGACGATAGTCCCAGAATGTGTAATGCCCGTCTTCCGGATGGAATTGCCGAAATAAATCCACGAATCCCCATTGCATCAGCGCCTTTAATGCATCTTGAACTTCCCGGCAAAAACATACGCTTCCCCACAGCCCTTTCGGGTCGTAAACGTCTATTTCTTCCAGGGCCGCATTAAAATCGCCCATCCACAATATCGGTTCGGTGGATTTGAAGGTTTTGCTGAAATACTTTTTAAGCAGAGAAAACCACTTCAATTTATACTGAAATTTTTCGCTGGCCGGGGAGTCGCCTTGTGGAATATATGTGTTGATAACGGCGATTTTTTTATAAAAGATTTGCAGGAACCTCGCTTCGTCACCCGAATCGCCCGGCAGGGAAGTGACGACGGATTCAGCGGGCTGGTCGCTGAAAACGGCCACACCATTGTATTTTTTCTGCCCTCGGAAAATGACGTGATAACCCCGGTCGCAAAACGCATCGATAGGAAATTCCGAATCCTGCACCTTGGTTTCCTGTACGCAAAGGATTTGCGGACGATTCTCGCCCAGCCAGGAATTGATAATTTCCACCCGGCTGCGGATGGAATTGGCATTAAACGTGGCTACCTTCATACGTCTCATTATCAGTCTTAACTTAAGGCTTGTCAATTATTTTCATAACTTGTTTCTCAATAATAAGTTATAATCTCAATGGTTGCGTAAAAATACGAGTAGCTTTTATTTTGGTTAGAAAATAAATGTTTTTTCGATTTTTCACTGCACTTTTTCGAATGGGGACAGTATTATATACTACTGAATAGGTAGGAATTTAGGAGATAAAACCATGAAACTGTCTTCAAGAACACGATACGGAATGAGGGCAATGCTCGAACTGGCCCTCGAATACGGCAAAAAGCCTCTTCAAATCAAGGCCATTGCTGATCGAGAAGATATCTCTAATAAGTATCTCGAACAGCTTATAGCGATGCTCAAATCCTCCGGCTTGGTACGCAGTATGCGAGGCCCCCGAGGTGGGTATATGCTGGCTCGTCCTCCTGCGGAAATCAAGCTCAGCGAGGTCTTTACGACTCTCGAAGGGTCTCTGGTACCTGTGGATTGTATTGAGCACTCTGAATTTTGCCCCCGCTGCAGCGACTGTGCGACCCGCCTGATATGGCAGGATTTGTACAAAGCCCTGATGTCGGTACTGGAAACCACAACATTAAAAGACTTGGCTGAAAAATCGGTGAAATTGCAGCGCGGCGACCACTACCAGATATAAGGATTATAATATGGTGATTTATGAGGATATTACCAAAACGATAGGGAATACACCGTTGGTTTGTTTGAACCGTATGGCGTCAAAAAGTGCAACAGTACTTGCAAAGATGGAATCGTTTAATCCATGTAGTTCGGTCAAGGACAGAATCGCTCTGTTTATGATTGAGGATGCGGAACGCAAAGGCCTTTTAAAGCACGAAACCACCTTAATTGAACCGACCAGCGGTAATACCGGCATCGGGTTGGCTTTTATTTGTGCCGCCCGGGGATATAAACTGATTTTGACGATGCCGGAGTCAATGAGCCTCGAACGCCGAAAACTTCTTAAAATTCTCGGGGCACAGATTGTTCTGACTCCCGCGACCGGTGGAATGAAAGGGGCTATCGAGGCAGCACAGAAATTGAATCATGAAATTCCCAATTCCATTATTCTGCAGCAATTCTGCAACGCGGCCAATCCGGAGGCGCATCGAAAAACCACCGCCGAGGAAATCTGGCGTGACACCGACGGGAAAATTGATATTCTTGTTTCCGGTGTCGGCACGGGCGGGACGATTACCGGTTGCGGCGAAGTTCTTAAGGCCCGCAATCCGAAAATTGAGATTATCGCGGTGGAGCCGGCGGATTCGCCGGTCTTAAGCGGCGGCAAGCCCGGCCCGCACAAGATTCAGGGGATTGGCGCCGGTTTTGTGCCGGCGGTGCTGAACCGCGATGTCATTGACCGGGTGATGACTGTGACTAATGAGCAGGCGTTTGTCGCGGCGCGCAGACTTGCTGCGGAGGAAGGTATACTGGCCGGCATCAGCGCAGGGGCTGCCTGCCATGCTGCCTGCGAATTGTCGAGATCGCCCCAAAATCAGGGCAAGACGATAGTGTTTATTATGTGTGATACCGGCGAACGGTATTTATCGACCGAATTGTATTCACAATAAAAAGAGGATTCTATGCCGCATAAAAGTTTCAGCAGCAGCGACCTGGAAAAACTGACGGAAGAAATCTTAAAATCTTACCGGGACGATTCCGGTACGAATTTTATTGATGTCAAGAATCTTCCTGTTCGCGACAAGGTATTGTCGATACTCGATTCGCTGAAGGAATTGCTCTTTCCGGGCTATACAGGCAAACGACCCATTACCAGCGACAATATCCGTTCGGTCGTGCAGGAAATTCTTGTGACGGTCCGACGAGAGCTGGCCGAGCAGATCGAACTGGCGCTGCGGTTTAAATGCAAACTCAAAAACTGCCCGAACTGTGACTGCAAGGTGATGGCTCGGGAATCGACTGAAAAATTTCTGTCGCGGGTACCTCATATTCGGCAAATGCTCAAAGACGACGTGCAGGCCGCTTTTGACGGTGACCCGGCGGCGCAATCCACTGAGGAAATTGTTCTCAGCTATCCGCACATCACGGCCATCGCGGTACACCGTGTTGCACATGAACTGTATGTGATGGATATACCGCTGATTCCGCGGATGATGAGCGAATATGCCCACTCGATAACCGGCATCGACATCAATCCCGGTGCCAAAATCGGAAAACGATTCTTTATCGACCATGGCACCGGTGTCGTCATCGGCGAAACCGCGGTCATCGGCAATAATGTCAAGATGTATCAGGGTGTCACGCTGGGCGCCGTCAGTTTTCCCAAGGATGAAAAGGGACAGCTTATCCGCAGCAAGAAGCGTCATCCAACGCTGGAGGATGATGTGACGGTCTATGCCGAGGCGACCATTCTGGGCAATATCACCATCGGCAAAGGCGCCGTCATCGGCGGCAACGTCTGGATACGCGAATCCGTGCCGGCCGGCGCCGTAACCGCCATCGCCGAGCCTGAATCGATGTATGTAACGCGGAGCCGAAAAAAAAACCCGGGAAAGAAAACGGAGTCATAAAAAGGTGGACCTATCCCTTGTTGATAAAATTCAGGAACTGAAAAAGCAGCGCAAAGCGGTGATACTGGCGCATAACTATCAGCCGGGCGAGATTCAGGATATCGCCGATTTTACCGGCGATTCGCTGGGTCTTAGTATAGAGGCATCTAAAACCGACGCGGACGTAATTATATTCTGCGGCGTGTTGTTTATGGCCGAGACAGCTTCGATTCTGTCGCCGGGGAAAACTGTGCTGCTGCCGGACAAACACGCCGGCTGCCCGATGGCGGATATGATTACCGCCGCGCAGCTTGAAGCGCTCAAGGCTCAGCATCCGCAGGCTTTGGTGGTCTGCTATGTCAATTCGTCCGCGGACGTCAAGGCCCTCAGCGATTACTGCTGTACCAGTTCCAACGCCGTCAAACTGGTAAATAATCTGCCGAAGGACAAAAAAATTATTTTTGTGCCTGACCAGCACCTCGGTAAATTCGTACAGGAACAGACCGGGCGGGACATGATTCTCTGGCCGGGATTTTGCCCGACGCATATGCGGATTTTGGCCGAAGATATCAAAACGGCCCGCAAAGCGCATCCGGAGGCGCTTGTACTGGCGCATCCCGAATGCGGCCCCCAAGTACGGGCTGCGGCTGATGCGCTTCTGAGCACCAGTCAGATGATTACTCTTGCGGGAAAGTCAGACAAAAAAGAATTTATCATTGCGACTGAGGAAGGCATTTTACATTCGCTGAAAAAACGGCACCCGGACAAAAAGTTTTATTCGGCCGGCGATAAGGCCGTATGCCCAAATATGAAAAAGATTACACTTGAAAAGGTGCTGTGGTCTTTACAGGATATGCGGTATGTGATTTCCGTTCCCCAGGCGATTCGAGTCCGGGCCCGACGAGCACTGGACCGAATGATAGAGGTGCTGCCGGAAAAATAATCATTTGTCGTTCCCGCGAAGGCGGGAATCCAGATTTAAGCCCCGAAAGGGCGACAGGAACTTTATATGGATAACACGAAAAAATACAAACTGGAAACGCTGGCTCTTCACGCAGGGCAGGAAGTTGACCCAACCACGCAGAGCAGGGCGGTGCCGATTTACCAGACCACCAGCTATGTGTTTAAGGATACCGACCACGCGGCGAATCTGTTCGCCCTCAGGGAATTCGGCAATATCTATACCCGCCTGATGAACCCGACGACGGACGTGCTGGAAAAACGGCTGGCGGCGATGGAAGGCGGCGTCGCGGCGGTAGCGTTCAGTTCCGGAATGGCGGCCATTACCGCGTCGATTTTTAATATTTGCCCGGCGGGCTATCACATTGTCGCCAGCAGTTCCCTTTACGGCGGGACGTACACGCTGTTTACGCATACACTGCCCAAAATGGGGATTGAAGTGACGATGGTGGACCCGAATACGCCGGAGAATTTTCACAGGGCGATTAAGAAAAATACCCGTGCCATTTTTATCGAAACCATCGGCAATCCAAAAAATGATGTGCTGGATTATGAAACGATTGCCAAAATCGCTCACAAAAACGGTCTGCCGGTTATTTGCGACAATACCGTCACCTCACCGATTCTGTTTCGGCCTATTGAACACGGCATTGACATTGTTGTCCATTCCTGTACGAAGATGATTGGCGGCCACGGCACGAGCATCGGCGGTGTCGTCATCGATTCAGGTAATTTTAAGTGGGACAACGGCAAATTCCCCGGCCTGACGGAGCCCGACCCGAGTTATCACGGCCTGCGATATTATGAAACATTCGGTAAACTCGCGTATGCCCTGAAAATCCGCACTCACGTGCTGCGTGATACAGGCGCGTGTCTGTCGCCGTTTAATGCGTTTCTGCTCTTGCAGGGTGTGGAAACACTGCATTTGCGTGCGCTGCGGCATTGTGAAAATGCGCTGAAACTGGCGAAATTTCTCGAAAAGCATCCGGCCGTCAGTTGGGTCAATTATCCGGGTCTGCCGAGCCATCCATCGTATAAGCTGGCGATGAAGTATCTGCCTGCCGGGCAAGGTGCTATGCTGGGGTTTGGCGTCAAAGGCGGCAAAGAAGCAGGTATTCGATTTATCAATGGCGTCCAATTAGCCAGCCATCTGGCCAATATCTTAGACAGCAAAACGCTGGTCATTCACCCGGCCAGCACGACGCATCAGCAGTTGAGCGAGGTCGAGCAGGCCGCCGCCGGCGTGACGCCCGATTTTATCCGCGTTTCCGTCGGGACCGAACATATTGACGACATCATCGGAGATTTCGACGAGGCGTTAAAAAAGTGGTTTTAAATTTTAGGACAACCTCTAAAAATTGCCAAAATAGAAACATGGCGGCACAAGCCGCCCGATAAAAAAAAGTATAAGCCCGGGTTAGCGACGGGATAAAAAACTAAAAACTCAAAACTAAGGACTTAAAACTAATATGTGGGATTATACGGATAAAGTCATGGATCATTTCTTCAATCCCCGCAACGTGGGCAAGATTGAAGATTATGACGGCATTGGCGAAGTCGGGTCATTGGCCTGCGGCGACGCCCTGACACTGACATTCAAGCTGGACAAAGCCGGCCGCATCGCGGACGTGAAGTTTCAGACGTTCGGCTGTGCCAGCGCCGTGGCGTCGTCTTCCGTCCTGACCGAAATCATTAAAGGAATGACGCTCGAAGAGGCCGCGAAGGTGACCAATCAGCAGATCGCCGACAGACTGGGCGGCCTTCCCGAACAAAAAATGCACTGCTCGGTAATGGGCCAGGAAGCGCTGGCGGCCGCAATCGCGTATCACCGCAACAAAGGCAAAGCGTCTGTTGAAAAACATGGGCATATCGTTTGTACCTGTTTTGGCGTGACGGATGAAGAAATTCGCAAGGTCATTATGGAAAATGACCTGACGACGGTTGAACAGGTGACCAATTATTGCAAGGCCGGCGGCGGCTGCGGCGGCTGCAGAGGTGAAATCGGAAGGATTCTTGAGGCCGTTCAGGGGCAAAGGATAAAACAGCAGGCCAAAGCGCCGGTGGCAAAGCCAAAAAAGCTTTCTAATATCCAAAAGATTGAATTAATCCAGGAAACCGTCCGGGAACAAATTCGCCCGGTCATCCGCGCCCATGGCGGCGATATCGACCTGATTGACGTGGAGGGAAACAAAGTCATTGTCGCTCTGCGGGGGATGTGTGCCAGTTGTAAAATGTCTGAAGTGACGACCAAAGACCTCGTTGAGGCCAGGCTCAGAGAATTCGTCAGCGAAGATTTGTACGTCGAGGAAGAAAAAGAATCCTAAATGGGAGAAACCGCGATGAACCGCGTAATTTATATGGACAACAACGCGACGACCCGAGTCGCTCCGGAAGTATTGGAAGAGATGATGCCGTATCTGACGGAGTTATACGGCAACCCGTCGAGTATGCACACCTTCGGCGGACAGGTGGCCCACAAAATCCGCGCTGCACGCCAACAGACGGCCGCGTTGCTGGGCTGCGACGCCGATGAAATCATTTTTACCAGTTGCGGGACGGAAAGCAACAACACCGCTATTCTTGGTTCGCTGGCGGCATCGCCGAACAAACGCACTGTCATCACCACCCGCGTGGAGCACCCGGCCGTCTTAAGTCCCTGCCGTAATCTCGAACAGCACGGCTACCGGGTTATCGAATTGGCCGTGGACAAGCACGGCAATCTGGGTATGGCCGAATTTGAGTCGGCCCTCAGCGATGATACGGCGCTGGTGACGGCGATGTATGCCAACAACGAAACCGGCGTAGTGTTTCCTGTCGAAAAAATCGCCGCACTCTGCAAAGAAAAAGGAATCCCGTTTCATACCGACGCGGTACAGGCGGTGGGAAAAATTCCGCTGAATATGAAGAAAAGCGGTATTGATATGCTGAGCTTGTCCGGGCACAAACTCCATGCGCCGAAAGGAGTGGGGGCATTATATGTCCGGCGTGGGACCCGGCTTTCGCCGTATCTGCTCGGCGGCCATCAGGAAGCCAATCGCCGCGGCGGCACCGAGAACGTCTCCGGCATCGTCGCGCTGGGCAAGGCCTGCGAATTGTCGCAGCAGTATATGGAGGATGAGAATACCCGCATCAGAGGTTTGCGAGACCGGCTGCAGGAAAAAATTCTGACGATCTGCCCCGATGCCATGGTCAACGGCGATGTGAAAAATCGTCTGCCCAATACGCTCAATGTCAGTTTTGAATTTATTGAAGGCGAATCGATTTTGATGATGCTCAATCAATTCGGCATTTGCGCCAGTTCCGGCTCGGCCTGCACGTCCGGGTCGCTGGAGCCGTCGCACGTGCTTCGGGCGATGGGCGTGCCTTTTACCGCCGCTCACGGTTCCATCCGTTTCAGCCTCAGCCGCTATAATACGCAGGACGAAGTTGATTTTGTGGCCGAAAAACTCCCCGCAATTGTGAACCGTCTGCGCCAGTTAAGTCCTTTTGTGGCGAAGTGACGGCGCGGCTCTTTCCATAAAGTGCGTTATTGGAGTTGCTGCATTTCCCGCGGGGGCATATCTTTCCGTGCCAGCAATATAGAAAGACTTTGCCGGAGGTTCTGTGCGTAGGGGAAAGTAAACGCCGGCTGTGTGGTATCCAGCGCCATTCCAAAATTCATCATCGTTTCGTTGCCGACAGTGGCGATGGGCAGCGGCGGCAAAAACCAGTTGGCCAGCATTGCCTTGACCGTCGCGAAGAAGCCTTCCTTTTGTTTTTCGCCGGCAATGGCGCCGACTTCCGTGGTCATCCGGGGCGGGTTGCCGCCGCGGGCAAAGCTCAGCGAATCAATTCGCGCAAGTTGCTCATGAAAGCGATTTTCAAACAGACACGTCTTGCCGTCGCTTTTTACATCGTACAGATGTGCAGCCACGGGGCTTTTGCCGCCCAGGTCGAATCGCACCTGGACCCGGTTGACCTGCCGTTGCGTGTCCTGAATTGTTCCGGATACTTCCAGCGAACCTCGCATTGGCCCGTCAACGCGAATGGAGCGAAGGAGGTTATGCAGAGTTCGCGGCTTCGTGTCGCCTTCGAGGTTGAATGCGATCATTTCCGTTGGTTCGAAAAATGCCTCATAAACGCCGCTGCCGCGAATTTCAAACGTGCAGACCGTGATAAATCCGGAATTGGATTCTTTGGATGTCCGCGAGATAATCCGGGCATTCAGCGTAGTGTTGGGGTCGGTATAAACGTCCATTGCCGTCGGCGCCACCAGCGGAACAAAATACATAAAGGTATCCACCGGATTTCCCGGCCCGCCGTCCTCGTAGTCAATCAGCAGTGTGGGGCCCGAGGTTTTATCAGCCCCCGGACAATCTCCGCAGACACCAAATGCAGAAGGTACTGCGAAAAGCAGACCTGTTATGATTGGAATAATTGTTTTTTTCATTGTTCTCTGTAAATAATCGAATAATTTAGGCCATTGCCTGTAATCTTTATCTTTCAGCGGTATTAGAATCCATATCTATCGCTGTGTCAAGAACTTCCGGCAAAAAATTTTGAGTATTTCAACGCATTTTATGGGACTATGCAAGGAAGAGGTTGACTTTTTTTCTGGTTTTTTATATAATACTTCTTGTTGCTATAGTACAATTCCGGGGGTTTATTATACTTCGTTTCTGGCAACTGTGGTTTCATATAAGGTAAAGGGCGTTTAATCCGGCGGTTTTTTTGGCAGTCGGATACTATAGAGTGGGTTGATGGAAAGGGTTGAATTTGACTGTTTTGGAGAAAACTCTGGCACTCTGCAGCAATAGAAAATATGCCGTTCGCGCAGGCGTTATCGCTGCGCTGGTGGCGGGCCTTTATCTGGTGGATGCCCGCTTTCACGCCGGCGGGGTTATTCCGTTAAGTACGCGGATTCCCGTGCAGGAGATGGAGCAGGATTTCCCGGCCCAGGCCCAGGAACAGGCCCAGCCGGTGCCGGACCTTGACCAGGAGATCGTGGAATTACTGCGTCAGTCCTCTGTCGGCGGCGGCGGAACGCCGGAGTGGAAGATCGTTCGGATGCGCGTCACTGCGTACTGCACGTGTCCGAAATGCTGCGGTAAATTCGCCGACGGCCGGACCGCCGATATGCACAAAATTCATCACGGCGATACGTTTGTCGCCGCCGATAAACGCATTCCATTCGGCACGGAAATAATTATCCCCGGATATAACGACGACCGGCCCGTCGAAGTCAAAGACCGCGGACGCCTGATTAAGGGCAATCGTCTTGACGTTTTTTTTAACAGCCACAAGACAGCCAAAAAATGGGGCGCTAAATATCTGGATGTAATGGTCAGGGTGGAAGACTAATCCATCTTCGGCATACCGAAAATAACTTGCACGGCCGGGCTTATCCGGGCCTTTTTTGTGCGCGACAAGACACGTTCTGCGAGAATATAAAGAGGAGGCAAAAAACTATCCAGTATAAATCATTGACGCAACGAGGTCGAGATAGTGTGCGTCAATAGCGTCGAAGGTGTTGAGTTTATCGCTGTCGGCATCGAGGACGGCGATGATGGCGTTTTTTGTGTCGTGTATGGGGACAACGATTTCAGATTGACTCTTGGGGTCACAGGCGATATGGCCGGGAAATTGGTGCACGTCGGGGACGACAATAGTTTGATTCTGATTGAAGGCTTTCCAGCAAACGCCCGTGTTTTGCTTTAATTTCTGGCATGCGAGTGTGCCCTGATACGGGCCGACAAGCAGGTCGCCATCGACCAGACGGTAAAAACCGACCCAATAAAAGTAACCCATTTTATGATAGAGCAGGGCGGTAGCGGTAGCCATCCGGCTGACGGGATCGGTCGTGGCTGTGAACAAATCCTTCAGTTGAGCGATGAGACGCTGGTAACGGGTGAATTTTTGTGTTGTTTCCATAAAGGTTATCTTCTGAGTTTGGAGACAGCGGTTCTGATTCTGTCGAGGGCGGTAAGCAGGGTCTTGCGGGGGCAGCCGAAGTTAAGGCGTAGGAAGCCAGGGGCGTCAAATTCAGCGCCGCCGGAGAGGCCGACGCCGGCAACTTCGAAAAATTCCACAAGATTCGAAATGTCAAGGTCTCGGCCGTCAAGCCATGCGAGATACGTCGCTTCGGGGGTATCCATTTTCAGGCCGGGCAGTGAACGAACGGCTTCAACGAGCAAGTCGCGATTTTGGCGGAGGTAATCCAGCAATTGTTTATGCCAGTCATGGCTTTGGCCGAAGGCGGCCAGTGTGCCGGCATATCCGATGGCGTTGACGTGGGGGACGATGCCGAATGCGGCCTGTCGAAAACGCTGTCGAATCTGCGGGTTGGGGATGACGGCG
This sequence comes from Planctomycetota bacterium, assembly GCA_016873215.1. GTDB lineage: Bacteria > Planctomycetota > Phycisphaerae > Sedimentisphaerales > Anaerohalosphaeraceae > Anaeroglomus. Next base: position 27,776 of record VGXU01000013.1, on the reverse strand, counting down.
AAGGCGCAGTTTAGGCCGGGGACATTAAAGGTTTTGCTGGCGGCCATTAAGGTAATCGTATTTTGTGTGGCGGCGTCGCTCAGCGTTGCGGTGGGGATTTGCCGGGCGGTCGGCTTAATGACGAGGTCGCAATGGATTTCGTCGGAGCAGATGAGGATATTTTTCCGCAGGCAGATTTCGACGAGCGGTTCGAGTTCGTCTTTAGTCCAGACCCGGCCGACGGGATTGTGCGGACTGCAAAGCAGCAGCAGGGCGGTGTTGTCGCCGACGGCATTTTCGAATTGTTCGAGGTCGAAGGTATAACGGCCGGTTTCATATTGCAGCGGACAGCGAATCAAGGGACGCTGCGAATAATGCGGCGCGGACAAAAACGGCGGATAAATCGGCGTGAAAGTGACCACCTGCTGATTGGGCTGCACCAGTCCCCGGCATGCGACATTGAGCGCACAGACGAGGCCAGGGAGCCAGACGAGCCAATCTTCCTGAATTGTCCAGCCGTGCTGTTGAGAAAGCCAGTTGATGATGACGGCGTTAAGCGAATCGGGGCGGACGGCGTAGCCGAATATGCCGTGTTCGACCTGCTGCCGCAATGCTTCGATAACCGGCGGCGGGCAGCGAAAGTCCATATCGGCCACCCACATCGGGAGGATGTACCTGTCGCGGTATTTGGCCCATTTCAGACTGTCGGAGTGTCTGCGGTCGATAATCGCTTCAAAATATGTCTGGTCTTCTGTCGCCATAGGGAGCGAATCAGTATTTCCGCGGAGTCCGGGTTTGCTGGTAGCCCCTGTTGCGGTATCCGTTTTCGCCTGAGGATGAGCCGGAGTCTTCCATTTTGCCGAAAATCATTCTGCCGGCCGAGGTCTGCAGGGCGCTGGTGACGGTGAACTGGATTGCCTGGCCGAGTCTGTCGTGGGCGCCTTCGACGACGACCATTGTTCCGTCTTCGAGATAACCGACGCCCTGCGTGGCTTCCTCGCCGAGGCGCATAATTTTGACCTGCATCAATTCACCGGGCAGGGTGACGGTTTTGACGGAGTTGGCCAGGTCGTTAATATTGATGACATCGACGCCGCGAACCTGAGCGACTTTGTTGAGATTGTAATCGTTGGTGACAAGTCTGCCGTTGCATTGTTTTGTGAAAGCGACGAGTTTTTGGTCCACGCCCGCTTTTTCTTCCACGCCGGGCGGTGGGGTGTCATCAATGATTACCTCGACGGCGGGCGTGTGCTGGATTTTGTTGAGCATGTCAAGGCCACGTCGTCCGCGATTGCGCTTCATTTTGTCGGCGGAGTCGGCGATGAGCTGTAGCTCATTAAGAACGAAGCGCGGCACTATCAGCGGGGAATCGAAAAAGCGCGTCTGTGCGATGTCCGCGATACGTCCGTCGATTATGACCGAGGTATCCAGCACCATCGGACGCAGGCCCTTGATTTGCCGGGAAAATTCCACGTATGGAATGACGAAGCGGATGTCGTCCTTCGTGCGGATGACGATACTGATTATCAAATAGCAAATGCACATCCCCGTCATCCATATTACCATCCGCAGCGTCGGCTCTGGAATCTGCAGATTATAGATGAGATTAATCATCTCAATAATCGGCTTCATTGCCCAACTCATGAGTATTCCGACCAGCAGGCCGAAGAATATGCCTGCCAGTGCGGTCAGGGATTTTTTTGGTGTCAGCCATTCGACAACTATCGCCAGAATGCAAATTCCCAGCCCGACGATGAACACCGCAATGTCCGGTTCTGTTTTAGCGGTGGCGTTCAATCCCACCAATAATACCGATGCGGCTGTGACAAAAAACAGAAAGCGGATAAAATATAATAACATAACAAAACCCTTTCATCTTGAATATGAACTTTTCATTTCTCTATGAAACACATCCTGCACGAATAAATCACGGCTATTATAATCCCCTGGAGCCGGTTTCACAACCTCCTTCTTTTTCGCAAGTTATAGGACCTTGCATTGGCCATGGGTTTGTTCCTTTTTATCTTCTATTAAGATTTCGTCTGTTTGGATACGGGTCCATTATCAATTTTCCGGCAGGAGAGGTTTTTCCCGGCGAAAAATCGATTTTGAGAGGGCGGAGAAGAAACCGGAGTTAAGAGGTTGACAAATAGTGAATAGGTGTACGATTTATGAAATCATTGCGAAATCCGCGATTAAGTGATTTTGTCCATTGCCCGATAGAAGATACTAACGACCCGTCTAAGGGAATTTTTTCAGACGGTTCAATAAGACACATCATTTACATAAGGAATGACAGAATGTCTTTTATCCAAAATCGGCTTCAACCCAAAGGATTTCTGGATACAGCGATGGAGGCCATTGCCGCGGCGGCCCAACATAAAAAAATTGCATTTCTTATCGAGCTGTCCGACGACCTTCCGGACAGTTTTTACAGCGACAAAACCAAGCTGAGCCAGGTTCTGGTGACACTGGCCGATCAGGCGGTTCGCAGAACCGACCAGGGCAGTGTTACTGTTCACCTGGGAATTGATGCCGCGCAGACTCAAGACGCACCTCAAATGATATTTTGCGTGGAAGATACCGGGGATGCGATGGATCCTTATGAAATATCGCAGGTTCTTGACCTGGATGTGCCGGCGGGGAACTGGTCGCAGGAAATGGCAGGCAGTGATATGGCAATGTCGCTTCGTATGACGTCCAAATTAGTCAGCCTTTTGGGTGGGAAATTAGTCTGTGAAGACGCCGACAGCAAAACCACAAAATTCACTTTCTCGATTCCCCTGCGGCAGGAAGCGCCGAAAGAGATTTCAGCAACGCCATCGCCAAAGCTTGTTTCCCAGCCCGTCGATGAATCACAGCCTTCGACGGTACAGCAAGGTCTCGACGTTCGTATTCTGATCGTGGACGATGTGGAGGAAAACCGCATGCTGCTGGAGGTCCTGCTCAAAAAGATGGGATACCAGGCGAGCGTCTGTGCCAATGGACAGGAAGCGGTGGATTTATGTCAAAAGGAAGTGTTTGATGTTATCCTGATGGATGTTCAAATGCCGGTGATGAACGGGATAGAGGCGACACAGCGGATTCGAGCCGAGGGAATGAATACCAAAACTACGATTTTCGCGCTGACGGCCGCCGTGCAGAAATCCGACGAATTGGCGGTCCTGGGCGCGGGCTGCGATGATTGCATCACCAAACCCGTTGACCGCAAAAAGCTGGAACGCAAGCTGGGACGGGTTGTCGAGCGGATTCGACAGGTTCACACGGCCGATCAGGGCGGCGAGATATTTTCTTTTCTTGAAGGCGATTCGGATTACCAGAAGGCCATCGAAACGTTTGTGGACAATCTGCCGAATCGGGTGGAGGAGATTAAAGGCGCCTACGAAAAGGGCGATATGAAGGATTTTGCGTTTAAGGTTCACGCGCTGAAAGGGCTGGGCGGATTTGCCGGATTTCCGGTATTCACCGAAAAGGCCAAGCTGATGGAAGAAACGCTCAGGGCCAATGAAATCGATAAACTTCATGCGCAGGTGGACGAACTGGTGCAGCTTTGTCTTCGAACCAAGCTCAAAAGCGGCACGCAAAGCTGATTCAAACTTAATTTTGCATAAACTTGATTTTACGACCGGCGCCGCTGAAAACGCCGGTCTTTTTTTGTCGAATTTCAGATTGAATAAAACGGAAAAAGCAAATATAATTGTTCCTTCCAAAGGCTGGGCTTTGTTTTATGCCGGAATTGGGAATAGGAAGCAAAACCGAAGGTTGGAATCCGGAGTTTGCAGTACTTGATCGAAATAAAAGAGTTAAGAAAAGGAATATGTAATGAGAATCGTAGCCGGGATGAAATCACTTAAAACGCCGATTGCCATTGTTATTATTGTTTTAGAGTTCGCGGCCTGTATGTATCTTTTATATGCCCAGCGCAAGGATAAAGACGAGATTCAGAGAACACAAAGTGTCTTCATTGACCTTACGAACCAATATAATACGCTTAAAACGACCACGGTGGCGTCGGAAGAGTATAGCAAGGTGGTTAATGAAAATAGCAGGCTTACCGGCAGAATTCGGGCGATGAGAGATACGGCCATTGCCGCCGGGAAGCTTTCCGCCGCGGAGCCGCTGACTACGCCGGAACAGATTTGTATGGCGATGGAGCAGACATTCCGCAAGCCGGTCGAGGTATCTTACAAAACCGGCCCGGCGGAAGTGGATATGCTGATTTCTGCCGTCAGCAGCGAGATTTCGCAAAAAGGCGTCATCGACACCAAACAGACCGAAAAATACGGCGTGGGTATCTATCTGATTCAAAAGGTGCTGGATGTGGCGGGCTACCCGATCAATGAGGCCGGCGGCATTAAGAGCACCTACGATGCGGTTGTGAAATTTCAGGGTGACCAGCAGTTGAAACAGGACGGCAAAGTCGGCATGGGAACGTGGACCAAAGTGCGTGAGTTCTGGGCGGCGAAGAAAACGCCGCAGGCTTCGCTCGGGCAGCAGCCTGCCGCCCCGGCTGTGGTCAAACAACAGCCGCTTAGGATTATGGTGCCGCCGTTGAAGCCGCAACCCGCAAATCCAACCGTCAGGCAACCTGCGGGGCAAACTTCTTCCGGGCAACCCCAGTCTTCCGATACGCCGAGAGCGATGAGGCGATACAGCCAGCCGTAAGGGATGCTTTTGGGCTGGGCGGTTTATCGCCGGCGAAACGAGCTGAATTGATGCAGGAAAAACCGGTCACTATTCTGGGGGTTGAAACAAGCTGCGATGAGACCGCCGCGGCGGTGGTGCGCAACGGACGACAGATTTTATCATCGGTGGTGGCGTCGCAGACGAAACTGCACGAACGATTCGGCGGCGTGGTGCCGGAAATCGCTTCGCGGGCACACCTCGAAAAGATACTTCCCGTCATTAAAGAGGCGATTGAACAGGCGGGTGTCAAACCTGCTGATATTGACGCGGTGGCGGTGGCGCATCAGCCGGGGCTGGCGATTGCGCTGATGGTGGGGGTGACGGCGGCAAAAACACTGGCGTTTGCTTGGCAGAAGCCGCTGATTGGAATTAATCATCTTCATGCCCATTTACAGTCAGCGATACTGGCATCGGAGACGATGGAACTGCCGGCCGTGGCGCTGATTGTCTCCGGAGGGCATACGAGTCTGTACGAAGCGGAATCGGCGCTGGAGTTAAAACGGCTCGGCTCGACCATTGACGATGCGGCGGGGGAGGGGTTCGACAAGGTGGCGACGATATTGGGATTGCCGTACCCCGGCGGGCCGAGCATCGAAAAAACGGCCAAAGGAGGGAATCCGAAGGCGGTCGCTTTTCCGCGTTCGCTGCTGGATAAGGAGTCGCTGGATTTTTCGTTCAGCGGGCTCAAGACGGCGGTTTTGTATCACTGCCAGGGTCAGGATATGAAAGGCAACAATCGCGTCGCTTCCATGAGTCCGCAGGAAATATCGGATATTGCTGCGTCGTTCCAGCAGGCGGCGGTGGATACGCTGATTATCAAAACGCTGCGGGCCGTGCGGAAGGTCGGGGCCAGAACGGTGCTGGTCGGCGGAGGCGTGGCGGCCAATACGGCGCTGCGCGAGGGGATGCAGGACATGTGCGATAAAAACAAATTGTCGCTGTTGATTGCACCAAAGAGCCTGTGTACGGATAACGCGGCGATGGTGGCGTCGCTGGCGTATTATTATTACAAAGAAGGCCGGTTTTCGGGACTGGATTTGGAACCGACAGCAACAACGTAACAAAGTAAAAAGGCAAAAGGCAAAAGGAAAAAGTGCGGACAGCCCTGTGGGCTGAGAAATTTATATGGATCGCAGACACATAGAAAAGCTTTTTGAAGAGGTGAAGGCTGGGACAATAACGATTCACGCGGCGGTGGAGAAACTGCGTCATCTGCCGTATGAGCAGTTGGAATTTGCATCCGTGGACCATCACCGACAGATTCGCTGCGGGTTTCCAGAGGTGATTTATTGTCCGGGCAAAACGCCCGAACAGACGGCGAAAATTTTTGAGACGCTGGCGGCTACCGGCAATACTGTGATGGCAACGCGAGCGGATAAGGCGTTCTTTGAACAGGTGCAGGCCGCGACAACATTGAAACTGGAGTACGAGGCGGCTGCGCGAATGATTGTCCTGCGTCAAAAAGAACCGCCGACAACGCAGGGTTATATTGCAATTGTCACGGCAGGCACGGCGGACATGCCCGTGGCGGCGGAGGCTGAATGCACGGCCCGGATGCTGGGCCAGCAGGTGAAGAGGGTCAGCGATGTGGGCGTGGCCGGGCTGCATCGATTGTTGAATCATATTCCGACGTTGCAAAAGGCGTCGGTGGTGATTGTGATTGCGGGGATGGAAGGGGCGTTGGCCAGTGTGGTCGGGGGATTGGTGGATTGCCCGGTGATTGCCGTGCCGACCAGCGTCGGCTATGGGGCGAGTTTTGAAGGCCTGGCGGCATTGCTGGCGATGCTCAATAGCTGCGCCTCCGGCGTCAGCGTCGTCAATATCGACAACGGCTTCGGCGCAGCGTACTCGGCCAGTTTGATTAATATGAAGATCGAGAAAGCAAAAGGCTCTTAGCAGTGTCATTCCTGCGCGGGCCGGAAAACAGGGCGTTAATTTCTTCAAAAATAAAAGGAGTCATGGTATGAAAAAATCGAAACTTAAAACAGCCCTTTTTATTACGCTTCCGATAATCGTTATTGTCGTCTTATTGTGCTGGTATGCGGTTCGTATTCCCTGTGATAGCCGGTATTACACAGAACAGATGAAGGTCAAATACGCAACGCTCCAAGCCGTTATTGATTCAGTTTACTCCGGTGACGGCGAATTGGTTAACGAGGCGTGCGGTTTTAAGCGTATGGGCAGTGATTTTAAGGGACAGCCCGTGACAGATTCCGGCCGTCCCATCCAATACTATCCTTCCGGTAAAATGGCTTTCCATGACGGCCGTTTTTTCCTGCAGCACAAAGGTCGCTGGATATGGTACCCGGAGGCCCCGTGGCTGCCGCTGATTGAAATGATGCACGGATCCAAATCCCATTAACAATTGACGGGTGGCCTGCCCACGCTTGTTGTGGGCAGGAATCGATAAAAAAAAGCCGCATATCAACGATACGCGTCTTTTTTTTGTGTTTTTCAGCAGATTTTTAATTGCCGGCCTCTTCAAGAAAATACAGGACATCGCTGCGAATTTCATCGAGCTTGAAACCCAGATTGCAAAGTGCCTGTGCGCCGGTGCCTTCGTTTTCATACAGCAGGCCCAGCAGCAGGTGTTCCGACCCGACGGTCGGGTGTTTGAGCAGTCGCGCCTCTTTGAGGGCGTCATTAATTGCGCTGATGGAGTGTTTTGTAAAGGGGAGCTTTTCGTAATTGCCGTCTTCGGGGCCGGAGCCGTGAGTCACTAATTTTTTGACCTGTTCGCGGGCGTGGGCCAGGTCGATCTTGCGGTGCCGGAGGACCATCGCCGCGCAGCCGTCTTTGACTTCGATAAGACCTAATAAGAGATGTTCTGTCCCGATATGATCGTGCCGCAATTTCTGTGCTTCCTGACGGGCCCGTTCGATGACGCTTTGTGCGTGCTCCGAATAATGCTCAAACATGGTTCGTCTCCTATAATAGTGTGATATCTGCCATTTCGCCTGCCGATTTCCGCGGGAAAGTATCTTGTTAGATGCCCTTATATAAATTCCCCGATTACGGCTCTTTAATCCCGACCTCTCAATCCATGTGTTATAGTACCGTTTCCCGCCTGGCTTGTCCACCCCAATTGCCCTGGCAAAAGCAAAAAACATATAAATTAATTCAGAATTCACATCGCGTGGAGCGGGGCATACAAAATAGTTGTGTTTTGTCCGTATCCTGCGTACAATATATTTCACAATGAAGACGATTACACAAATCCCAGTACTCCAACCCCGGCCGGTGGACGGGCATAAGGGGCTGTTTGGCAAAATTCTGATTATCGGCGGCAGCGTTGGATTCAGCGGGGCGCCGGCTTTGGCGGGTAAGGCGGCATTACGCAGCGGGGCGGGGCTGGTGCGTGTGGCCGTGCCGGGGTCGATACTGCCGATTGTTGCATCGCTGGAGCCGTGTTATACCACGATACCGCTGGCCGAAGACGCCGACGGAAAAATCGCATCCGAGGCGGCGGGCATTTTGGCGGAACACGCAAAACAAAATGATGTGGTTGCGTTCGGTCCCGGCGTCGGCGTCAGCGCCGGCGTTAAAGATGTATTGCTGCATTTACTGGGTATGGAAAGTTTGAAGATAGTCATTGACGCGGATGGATTGAATACGCTGGCATTGTGCGGCGGGGCGGGCGGCTGGGTGAAAAAGAAAAAGGCGTCCGTGATTTTGACGCCGCACCCGGGCGAGATGCAGCGGCTGTGGAAATCACTGATTCGTGAGGCGATGCCGGAAGACCGGGCTGAACAGGCGGCGAAAATGGCTGAACGGACCGGCACAACGGTCGTATTAAAAGGTGCCGGGACGGTGGTTGCCGACGGCCAGAAAATCTATGTCAATACCACAGGCAATTCCGGGATGGCCACGGCCGGGGCGGGTGATGTGCTGACCGGCGTTATTGCAGCGCTGCTGGGACAAGGATTGGGCCTGATAGATGCGGCGGTTGCCGGTGTTTATCTGCATGGACTGGCCGGTGACAAGGCCGCAAAAGACAAAGGCCAAATCAGTCTGATTGCGACGGATATTATTGATTTTCTGCCTGCGGCGTTTTTGTTGCATGGCGTTGCATAGATGAGGTAATACATTTGCTGCCATATCAACAGGAAGAAGATTTTCCCGCACGAAAATTTCAAAAGGGAATGTCTGTTGAGTAGGAATAAAAATTATAGGACGGTTTTCAGCCCGATAAAAACCGCGATAAATGAATAAGGAAATAAAACTTAAAAAACTCAGTAAAAATACCGACAAAAAGCAGGCGAAGCAGGGAATCATTCATTATATTTTATTCGGCAATGGGTGCCGGATGAAGTCCCTGTTCGGCGTGTGATGGGTTATCGGAAACGATATATACGAGAGTGCGAGTGCAGACGAGGGAATGGCGATGGATCAAAAGCCGACAGTAGTACACGTAACACACGAGGCCATAGGAAAAATTGGCGGCATCGGAGCGGTTCTGGATGGCTTGTTCACCAGTAAGGTGTATCTGGACGCTACCGCGCGCAATATTTTAGTAAGTCCCCTGTTTTCAACCGAAGGCGATGTCTCTTCGCGTCTCGGGCCGGGCGGTGAAGTATTATATTCGTCGATTGATGGGTATATTCGCAGCAGCTACGTCTCGAGCTTCCGCAAAATCGAAAACAAATATAACGTCGGCATCGTCTATGGACACAGGACATTTCTGGACCCGCTGACGCAGATCAAAAGCTCGCCGGAAGTCATTCTCATTGATATTACCCGGATGGACCCTGCGCCGCTCAATGAGTTTAAGGCATCGCTGTTTTTCGAGTTCGGCATCAAGAGCAATATGTATGAAAACCTGTGGGAGTTTGAGCAGTATATGCGTCTGGCCACCCCGGCCATTGCGGCGATTAAAGCCATCAGCGCGGCCGAAAAAGACAGCAATACCGTCATCGTCTCTCACGAATTTATGGGAATGCCCACGGCACTGGCAGCTCGGCTGGACCCGTTTGATTTCAAGACTATTTTCTATGCTCACGAAGTCGCACCGGTCCGGCGGATTGTGGAGGGCCATCCCGGACACGACACGATGTTTTATAACGTCCTGCACAAGGCGCTGGGACAGGATTTATATATCAATGACGTGTTTGGCGACCAGACGACATTTTTTAAGTATGGATTGGTGGACGCCGCGCGGTTCTGTAATAATATCCTGGCCGTCGGCGATTGCGTCGTGGATGAGCTGAAATTTCTGTCGCCGGAGTTTAAAATAGCGGACATCGACCTGACCTATAACGGCATCCCGGCCTACGAAATCACGCTGGCGGAAAAACATCAGTCGCGTGACAAACTGCGCGATTACTGCCAGAATCTGCTGGGCTGGCGTCCCGATTTTATTTTCACGCACGTTACGCGCCTCGTACAAAGCAAGGGACTGTGGCGAGACCTGCGCGTTCTCGAACATGTGGATCGCGAATTCCTTGCCCAGGGCAAAACCGGCGTACTGCTGGTGCTCAGCACGGAAACCCATCGCCGGCGGGACAATGATATCTACAATATGGAATCGGGGTACAACTGGCCTGTGGCGCATCGCGAAGGGATGCCGGATTTATCTGGCGGCGAGGCGGCTTATTATGCCGGCGTACAGGAATTCAATGCCAAAAGCAGAGCCGTCAAGGTGATTTTCATTAACCAGTTCGGCTTTACCCGGCAAAGCTGCGGCCATCGAATGCCGTATGATATGGAATTTATGGATATCCGGCGGGGCACCGATGCGGAATTCGGGCAGAGCATTTATGAGCCGTTCGGTATTGCCCAACTGGAACCGCTGTGCTTCGGGGGATTATGCGTCGTGACCAATATCTGCGGCTGCGCGGGGTTCGCCCGGGCGGTGACCGGCGGAAAAGATACGCCGAATGTCATTTTCGCCGACTATACCGAACTCAATGGCGATGCGGGAATGGAAATCGAACAATTACTGCGAATCAATAAGGAATACCGCGATCAGATTGAACGGAAAATCAGCCAGAAGATTGCGCTGGAAATCTGCGCCAGGCTGCCCAAAAACGACGATGAATCCTACAAACTGCTCCGGGGAGGCTTTGAAATAGCCCGGCACATGGGCTGGGACGCGGTGGCGGAAAATTACGTGCTCAAGAGCATCCACAAGGCGATGAAGAAACAGCACACCAAAGCCGTACGAGTATGACAAAAAATTAAAACGGAATACCCGAAACTCAAAGCCGCAATCCGAAATCCAAAAATGATAGAAATCCCCGGTGTTCTCTAACCGGGGATTTTTTTGGCCATTTCCTTTCTATCCACGACGGTATTTCCGGCAGCGTCTTGTTTTTGGGGGCATTTCGGTTTATCATACCATAGATTAAAAAGAGGAATTAACGTGGCGCTCAAAGAAGCCATATTGTGGGAAAAGCGGGAATCGCAAAGCGTCCAATGCAGGCTTTGTCATTGGGGCTGTGTCATTAAGTCCGGTGCTGCGGGACGCTGCCGGGTTCGTAAGAACATCGACGGCGTTTTATATTCGCTCAATTACGACAAACTCTGTGCCGCCAACGATGACCCGATTGAGAAAAAGCCGCTGTTTCATTTTTTGCCCGGCAGCCGGACGTTTTCCATTTCCGCCCCCGGATGTAATTTTCAGTGCGTTTTCTGCCAGAACTGGCAAATCAGTCAGTCACCCCAGGAGAATGTTATCGACGGCAGCGCCTACAGTCCGCAGCAGATTGTCGATGCCGCCATAGAATCCGGCTGCAAGAGCGTGGCCTATACTTATACCGAGCCGACGGTGTTTGTGGAGATTTGCGCCGAGACGGCGGTCCTGGCCAAACAGCGGGGGCTGTATAATGTTTTTGTCAGCAATGGATATATGAGTCTTGAAGCGGTGGACTTTATGAAGTCGTGGCTGGACGCAATCAACATTGACCTCAAGGCCTTTAAGGAAGAATTTTACAAAGACTTGTGCAAGGCCCATCTTGCTCCGGTTTTGGAGACGATTCGGTATATCGCCCAAAAGACGGATATCTGGCTGGAGATTACGACTCTTCTTGTCCCCGGCAAAAATGACAGCGATGACGAACTTGAGGCCTTGGCCGGGTTTTTGGTGAAAGAATGCGGCCCGGATATGCCGTGGCATATCAGCCGGTTTTATCCGCAGTATAAAATGACCGACCGGGAACCGACGGACAGCGCCGCTTTACAGCGGGCGTATGACATCGGCAAAAAGGCGGGCCTGCGGTACGTTTATGTCGGGAATCTGCCCGGCAACCGTGCCGAATCGACTTTTTGTCCCGGTTGCGGAAAAATTTTGATAGAACGCTCCGGCTACCGTATAATCCAGAATGTGATTCGAGATTCTGCTTGCCCGTATTGCGGAAATCAGATTGCCGGTATAGGATTCTGCCGATAATCAGGCTATAAACCGCATTCCCGACGATTTCGTCCGGGAACAGTATAAAAAGGTATTTGTGCATTCAAATTCTGAAAAAGTCAGCTTAGATGATGCCGTCCTTGTAAAGCAGTGCCGGAGGGGAGATTCCGATGCGATGGGTCGGCTTATCGTTAAATATCAAGACCGCCTTTATAACGCCATTCTAAAAATCTGCGGAAATTCCGACGATGCCGCGGAACTAACCCAGGAAACGTTTGTCAAAGTATTAGAGAACATTGGCGCTTTCCGCGGCCAGAGCAGTTTTTATACCTGGCTGTTTCGGATAGGCGTGAATCTGGCGTTGAATTTCTGCAGTCGCAAACTGCGGCTGGGGATGTGTTCTCTGGATGGCGGCGTGGGCGAGCAGGAAAAGTTTTCGCTGGCGGCGAATCTGCCGGATAAAAGAGAAATTAACCCCGTTGCTATCGCCCAAAACCGTGAGCTTGCCCGGCAGGTTCTGGCGGCCCTCGAAAAGCTGGAAGATAACCAGCGGGCCATCATCGTGCTTCGGGACATTGAGGCAATGAGCTACGAAGAAATTGCCGAAGTCCTTCAGATTGAGTTGGGAACGGTCAAAAGCCGGCTTTGCCGGGCGAGAATGGCGCTGCGTGAACTTTTGCAGACGGTGTGGATATGAGCGAAAAAGAATATCTGGAAAAAAATGAGCTTATCAGCGGGTATATCGACGGCCAGTTGACCCCGCGGCAGATAACGGAACTGAAACGTCTTCTGGCTCATGATTCGCAGTGTCAGCAGGAGCTGGAGGCGATGGAACGTCAGCAGCGACTTTTGCAGTCGCTGCCCGTGGAATCCGCCCCGGCCGGATTGACGCAGGAAATTCAATCCGCTCTCGAACGCCAGTTTATCCTTGGTGGTTCCGTCCGCCATTCCGACACGGTTGGCAAGTGGGGGCTTCGTCTGCGAAAAGCGGCCGCCGCCGCGGCGATGATTCTGCTGCCACTGCTGGCGCTGAGTGCGGTGGTTTATACTATTTTGCAGCCGACGGAACAAGCGCCGAATACGTCCTCCGAGCCGGTCGCGGCGATTGAAAAAGGAGCCTCGGCTTCACCTGAATTATTATTCAGCGCCGTATTGCAGTTCCAGACCAATCAGCCTATCGCGGCCAACGATTTTATCGAAAAGAAAATCCACACGCTGGGTCTGATGAATTTTACCACGCCTGCGAGGCAATCCGACCGCACCAGCTATAAAATCGTCTGTTCGCGGAAATATGTGGAAGGGCTGGTGGGGGAACTGGCGGATTTGTGGTCGCACAGTGAAAAAGCGTCATACGCTCTTTTGGATACGAGCACAAAGCAGCCGGTATGCGTTGATGGTATTGACGCACAGCAGGCGCTGGCGATGATTCGTCTTGCCGATATTTCCACCGCCGCGAAGCTGGCGCAGAATATCTCTGAACAAAACACGCAGAAAGCGCTTGTCAAAGCCAATCCCGCGGACGTGGCTGAGCCACGTCCGGAAAAACCCTCCAAACCCATTCTTGCTTGGGACAAAGACATGCAGCAGGTTCCCGCCGACGGACAGGATACGATTTGTCTTGTCATCGAAGTCCTCGGACAGTAAAATCACATCTGTCATTTTCGATTGGGAAATTTCAATCGAAAATCATCAATTTAACAGTCTGATGTCGAATGAGGTCTGAAAATGCTTGACGCCAAGAAATGCTGCCTGGTATTAATTGATGTACAGGAAAAACTGCTGCGGGTGATGCAGAACCCTGATGGCTTGGTCAAACACTGCGGCATTTTAATTCAAATCGCCAAAGCCCTCAATATTCCCATTCTGTGGTGTCAGCAGTACCCCAAAGCTTTGGGGTTGACGGCCGGGCCGCTGACGGAATTATTAAATGGTCTTTCGCCGATGGATAAGTTGTCTTTCAGTTGCGGCGGGGCGCCGGGTTTTGCCGAACGTCTGGAAGCCCTTAATACTGAAGCCGCCGTCCTGTGCGGCATCGAAAGCCACGTTTGCGTATTTCAGACGGCGATGGATATACTTCATCAGGGTCTGAAAGTGCATGTGATCGCCGATGCAGTTGGTTCGCGTACAGAAGAAAACAGGCAAATCGGTCTTTCACGAATGGCCGCGGCAGGCGCCGTAATCAGTTCGACGGAGATGTTTTTGTTTGAGCTTTTGCGTACTGCCGAGCATCCAAAGTTCAAAGAACTGGCGGCGCTGATTCGCTGACGGCGTTCTATTTGACACAAGTGATGTAGAGCAGGCGGACAATGGTTTAAGGAAACAGGCGGCAAGGTCTTTTCTTCGCTGTCTTATTTTTCGCCATATACTTTTTCTTCAATGTCGGGCTGAAGTGTTCAATCGCATAACGCAGCATCGTGCGGGGCATTTGGCGGTGGTGTTTTTTGAGAAATGTTTCTTCGGTGGCCTGTCCGATGCGTTTGCCGACTTCCCGCAGCATCCAGCCGGCAGCCTTGTGAATCAAATCGTGTGAATCGTTAAGCAGTATCTCGACGATGTGAAAGGTGTCTTTGGCGTCGCCTGCTTTGATAAATTCAAAGGTTGCAAGAATCGCGATACGTTTATCCCACAGATTCTTTGATTGTGCAAGTTTGTATAACACCTCTCGCTCTTTATCCAGCAGGTAATTACCCACTATGTTCGGCGCCGACAAATCCACCAAATCCCAGTTGTTGATCCATTTGCGGTGTTCGAAATAAAGGTTGAAAATGATTTTACGTGTTTTGTCGTCAGCCTTTTGATACTGGAGTATCAGAATGAGCAGGGCGGTCAGGCGGTGTTCGTGGATTTTGCTTTGCAGCAGCCTGATGACATCATTGATTGGCAAGTCGCGGTACTGTTTGGCTATTTTTCGCTGAACGGGAACTTTAAGGCCGAGAAAAATATCGCCTTGGCCGTACTGTCCCTTGCCGGTCTTAAAAAAACGCTGCAAAATCACAGCCTGCCCGGCGTCAGCCTGCGTTTCAAAGTCTTTGTACAAACCCTGTAATGTGCATGTCATAAACGCGGGATTAAGAGGTTTTCTTTTTGGGCGAAGGTTTCGATTCGGTTTTGCTTTCTGTCGCCGGTTTGGATTCCTTTTTTGTCTCCGTCTTTTCCGTCTTCGATTCGGTTGACGCGGGAGATGCGGGCTTGTCGTTTTGAGCAGCCTTTTTATATCCTTCTGAACGATAGTCCGTCTCGTAGAATCCAGAACCCTTGAAGATGACTCCGACGCCGGTGCCCAGCAGCCGTTTGAGTTTCAGTTTGCCGCATTTGGGACATTTTTTAAGCGGGCTTATGGTAATCGACTGAAATTGCTCGAATTTGTGTCCGCAGGCGTCACATTGGTAATCATACGTCGGCATAGAATTTATTCCGTTTCCGTGTCCGTCGTTTCATCCGGCGTCGGTGTTGGTTGGGCCGGCAGTTTGTTGACCACCACTCGTGCCGGACGCAGCACCTGTCCATTGAGCGTATAGCCGGCCAGAAATTCCTCCAGTACGATATTGTCCGGCTTGTTCGGCTCAGTTTTTTGCATGATTGCCTCGTGTTTGCCCGGCTCAAAAAGTTGGCCGACGGAAGCGATTTTTTCCATACCAAGAGTCTTGAGCGCGTCAAGAATGTGGTTGTAAACAAGCTGAACGCCATCGATGACGCTTTGCAAGCTCTCCGGCCCCTGCGCTGTTTTCGCCCCGGCCATCGCGTGGGCAAAATTATCCAGCGACAGCAGCAGCGACCTGATAATCAGGCGTTTTTCGTAATCCACGGAATCGGCAATCTGTTTGGGGACGCGTTTTTGATAATTAGCGTAATCGGCTCCCAGCCGCTGGAATTTATCCAGCAGTTCCTTGTTTTCCGCCTGCAGGCGGTCGATTTCTTTTTGCAGGACTTGTACCTCCGGCGACGCTGGAGCGGCGGCCGGGTCGTGCGGTGTTTCCTGCGGTTCATTTTTGTCTTTGTTTTTATGGCTCATAAATTTCATTTTAATTTTCAATTTTGAAGTTATCCATTTCCAAAATGTCGCTTCAGCCGGTCAAAAAAATTTGCGCTGTCCGGCGACATATCTTTTTTTTCCGTCTGGGCGAATTTACCAAGCAGCTCTTGCTGTTCCGCGTTGAGTTTTTTCGGTATTTCGACCATCACCCGTACCAGCAGGTCGCCTGTTTTTCCGCCGCGCAGTTCGGGCAGACCCTGGCCGCGGATACGGAAGAGATCGCCATGCTGCGTGCCGGCCGGAATTTTTAATTGCTTGGCCCCGTTCAGTGTCGGCACGTCGATCGTATCGCCCAGCGCCATTTGCGTAAATCGCAGCGGTACAGTTACCACGAGGTTGGCGCCGTCCCGCATCAGGAACGGATGGGCCTTGACTCGCACATAACAATATAAGTCGCCTCTGGGGCCGCCGAGTCTGCCTGGCTCGCCTTCGCCGGAGACGCGAACGCCCTGACCTTCGTGGACGCCGGCAGGAATTTTAACGCTCAGTGTCCGTTTTTGCGGAACAGTGCCGCTGCCCCGGCATTTTCTGCACGGGTCGGTGATGACCTGGCCGGTGCCGCGGCAATGCGGACAGGTGGAAACCATCTGGAAAAATCCGCCGAGACCCGCCCTCTGTACCTGGCCGGCTCCGCCGCAGGTTGGACAGCGGGAAGGGGCCTTGCCTTTGGCTGCGCCGGAACCGCCGCACTCAGTACACGTATCCTGCCGGGTGAACTCAATGGTTTTTTCGGTGCCTTTGGCGACTTCTTCGAGCGTCAGCTCCACGGCGGTCTCAAGGTCGTAGCCGCGGGCCGCCCGCTGAGAACGTCCCGACTGCCGCCGCCCGCCGCCGAACATATCCCCGAATAAATCACCGAATATATCGGAGATGTCCTGCACGTTCATGTGGGAATAGTCGTGAACGCCGGCGCCGCGCAGGCCGTCATGGCCGAACTGGTCGTACTTCTGTTTTTTCTGCGGGTCGCTGAGGACTTCGTAAGCCTCGGCGCATTCCTTAAATTTCGACTCGGCATCCTTGTCGTTGGGGTTTTTATCCGGGTGAAATTTCAGCGCCAGACGCCGATAGGCTTTTTTTATCTCGTCGGCGGAGGCACCTTTTGGGACGCCGAGGACTTCATAGTAGTCGCGTTTTGCCATCGCAGGATTTGCCTTTCGGCCAAAATCAAATGCCGAACCGTTATGAAACTCTTGTATTCAGGTCTCACAACGGCTCGGCATTGAATCGTCGGAATTTACACTATTGCGCCGTGGACCAGGTTCTTTTTGTCGTCATCTTTGAGGTCGGCGATAACCACATTGGTTGTGAGCATCAGCCCGGCCACCGAAGCGGCGTTTTGCAGGGCGGTGCGGGCGACCTTGGCCGGGTCGATAATCCCGGCCTTGAACATATCGACGAATTCACTTGTGTTGGCGTCAAAACCGATATTGCCGCCTTTTTCCAGCAGCTCTTCGACAATGACGTCGCCTTCGAGCCCGCCGTTATCGACGATTTGCCGCGTCGGGGATTTCAACGCGCCGCAAAGAATATCAAAGCCGATTTTTTCGTCGCCTTTGGCTTTGCCTTTGGCCTTTTCGACTTCCGGTATGCAGCGCAGAAAAACCACACCGCCGCCGATGACGACGCCTTCCTGGGCCGCGGCCTTGGTGGCGTGCAGCGCATCATCGAGCAGGTCTTTGCGTTCTTTCATCTCCGTTTCAGTCGCGGCGCCGGCTTTGATGACGGCAACGCCGCCGGTCAGTTTTGCCAGCCGTTCCTGAAGTTTTTCGCGGTCGTAGTCACTGGTGGTTTTTTCAATCTGGCTGCGAATCTGGTCGCAGCGGGCCTTGATGTCTTTTTTCGTGCCTTCGCCTTCGATAATTGTCGTATTTTCCTTGCCGACGACGATTTTTTTGGCCTTGCCAAGCTGGGACAGTTCAAGGCTTTCCAGCTTGATGCCGAGATCTTCAGTGATGACCTGGCCGCCGGCCAAAACGGCAATATCCTGCATCATCGCTTTTCTGCGGTCGCCGAAGCCCGGCGCCTTGACGGCGCAGATTTTCAGCACACCCTGCAGGCGGTTAATCACCAGCGCCGCCAGTGCTTCGCCTTCAACGTCTTCGGAAATAATCAGCAGCGGTGCGCCGACCTGTGCGGTCTTTTCCAGCAGCGGCACCAGTTCCCGCAGGTTGGAGATTTTCTTTTCGTGCAGCAGAATATATGCGTCTTCCAATATGCATTCGAGTGTATCGGGGTTGGTCATAAAATAGGGCGAGATATAACCTTTATCAAACTGCATGCCTTCGACGACAGTCAGTTCGGTTTCCATCCCTTTGCCTTCCTCGACTTCGATGACGCCTTCCTTGCCGACTTTGTCCATCGCCTGAGCGAGGATTTCACCGACCTCAACGTTGTTGTTGGCGCTGATAGCGGCGACTTTAGCAATATCATCGTGGCCCTTGACGGGTTTGCTGACGCTTTTGATGTAGTCGCAGGCGATTTCGGCGGCTTTCAGAATGCCGCGCTGAATCGCCACAGGATTGACGCCGGCGGTGACATATTTAAGACCTTCGTTGTAAATCGCCTCGGCCAGCACCGTCGCGGTGGTCGTGCCGTCGCCGACACGGTCGCTGGTTTTGCTGGCGACCTGGTTAATCATCTTTGCGCCGATATTTTTGAACGATTCGGGCAGTTCGATTTCCTTGCTGACGGACACGCCGTCTTTGGTGACCTTGGGCGCCCCCCAGCTTTTCTGCAGCAGCACATTTTTGCCGGTCGGCCCCATTGTTACTTTGACCGCCGCGGCCAACTGGGCCAGGCCTTCTTTAAGCTGTGTCCGTGCCGCGTCCTGATACATCATTTGTTTTGCCATATTACTTACACCTCCAGTGTATAGAGCCGGATTATTTTTCAATTACGCCCAGAATTTCGCTTTCGCGGAGAATTTTGTATTCTTCGCCGTCCAGTTCGACGTCGCTGCCGCTGTACTTGCCGAACAGCACGGTGTCGTTTTTTTTGACCGACATTGCGATGCGTTTGCCGTTGTCGTCCAGTTTGCCAGGGCCGGTGGCGATGATTTTGCCGAGGAGCGGTTTTTCCTTGGCGGTGTCGGGCAGAACGATGCCGCCGGCGGTTTTGGATTCGGCTTCCTGGGGTTTAACAACAACGCGATCTTCCAGTGGTATCAGTTTCATATCAGTTTCTCCTGTCATATTGTTTTGTTTAATCCAGCCGTCAGGCTGTCGTTAGTTTTGAATTTTAACTTTTAATTTTTGACTTTGTTACATATCCATTCCGCCCATATCGTCCATACCGTCCATCCCCGGTGCGTCAGGACCTGCATTTTTCTTGTCTTTTGGCTTTTCGGTGACGATGCAGTCGGTCGTCAGAAGCAGTCCCGCCACCGACGCGGCGTTTTGCAGGGCGATGCGGGTAACCTTGACCGGATCGACGATTCCGGCGGCGAGCAGGTCTTCGTATTCGTCCTTGTCGGCATTATAGCCGAAGCCGTCCTGACCCTGCGAGACTTTATTAACGACCAGGTTGCCTACGGCCCCGGCATTCTCGGCGATGCAGTAGCAGGGCGTCCGCAGGGCACTGGCGATGATTTCGGCGCCGGTCTTTTCGTCGCCGGTCAGTTTCAGTTTCTTGACCAAATCAATACAGCGGACCAGGGCCACGCCGCCGCCGGGAACAATCCCTTCTTCGATGGCCGCGCGGGTTGCATGCAGGGCATCCTCGATGCGGGCTTTCTTTTCTTTCATTTCCGCTTCGCTGGCGGCTCCGACGCGAATCTGTGCCACGCCTCCGGTCAGTTTGGCCAGCCGTTCCTGGAGTTTTTCGCGGTCGTAATCGCTGGTGATAGTTTTGATTTCTTCCTGAATTTGTTTGATGCGTCCCTGAATCGCCGCGGTGGTTCCCGCTCCTTCGATAATGATGGTATTGTCATTGTCGAGGGTGATTTTTTTTGCCTGGCCGAGTTGCGACAGTTTGATTTTTTCGAGGTCGAGACCGAGGTCTTTGAAAATCGGCTCGCCGCCGGTCAGGATTGCGATATCTTCGAGCATTGCTTTTCTGCGGTCGCCATAGCCGGGGGCCTTGACCGCGGCAATTTGTAAAATGCCGCGCAGCTTATTGACGACCAGTGTCGCCAGCGCTTCACCTTCGATATCCTCGGCGATAATCAGCAGCGGACGTTTACTTTTGGCCGCGGCTTCCAGCAGGGGAATGATTTTGGCGACGTTTGTGATTTTTTCTTCATAGATGAGAATGTACGGTTTTTCGAGCTGACAGGTCATATTGTCGGGATTGGTGACGAAATGCGGCGACAGGTATCCCCGGTCAAACTGCATTCCTTCG
Organism: Planctomycetota bacterium; assembly: GCA_016873215.1. GTDB lineage: Bacteria > Planctomycetota > Phycisphaerae > Sedimentisphaerales > Anaerohalosphaeraceae > Anaeroglomus. The sequence continues at coordinate 7,392 of VGXU01000013.1, read as the reverse complement.
ACATATTCGACCACCGTGTCAAGGCTCTTGCCTTCTTCGACGGTGATGACGCCGTCTTTGCCGACCCGCATAAACGCCTCGGCCATCTTCTCGCCGATGTCATAGTCGTTGTTGGCGCTGATGGCGGCGATGTTGATGATGTCATTTTTCTTGGTGATGTCGATGGGCTTGGCCTGTTTTTTCAGGTTTTCCACCGCGACGGCCACTGCTTTTTGCAGGCCGCGGTTGAGACTCATCGCGTCGGCGCCGGCGGCCAGATTCTTGAAGGCTTCCTTGAAAATCGCTTCCGTCAGGACGGTTGCCGTAGTCGTCCCGTCGCCGGCGATTTTGGATGTCTTGCTGGCGGCTTCCTTGACGAGCTTGGCGCCCATATTTTCGGTCTTGTCCAACAGTTCGATTTCCTCGGCCACTGTTACGCCGTCCTTGGTGACCGTCGGACCACCCCATCCTTTGTCAATGATGGCGCATCGGCCTCGCGGACCTAAAGTGGATTTAACCGCCGCGGCCAGTTTTTCAACCCCGGCCAGCAATGCGGTTCTCGCATCGTTTTCGAACGACAGATTTTTAGCTGCCATAATTTCTGCCTCTCCTTTGTCCAGTTATCAATAAAATAAAACGCTTCCCTTGTTTTCAGCATTCAAAGCAAAGAAGATACCAGTTTAGAGAAAAACTGCAACAAGCAAATTGCCGGATGAAATTTAACTTATTTGTTTTTGGCAGGTTATGATTCGATATGATTTTTTCAAAAAGGACTTTTAAAATTCATCTGTAAGCCGATTCTGCCATTTTTACCCTAAAACAGGGGGGATTCTTACGCCAACTTGGCAGGGCCAAAAACGGGGATTCTCTCAGCTATTACGACCAGAGTGCCCGCGATTACGCGGCAATTTGTCTGGGCTCATAATTGGATGGGCCTTTGAAAAGCCTCGAACAAAATGAATTGTCACACCGAAAGCGGGCGTTTTTGTTTTCTTTCATAACAGGATCAATCGATGTGTTTATCCTTGCAAAAAGGGAGGTTGCGGGATATTTTTTGAAATATGACGTATCTGGCGGTTCCAATACAGGGGCAGACAAAAGCCCAGTTTAAGGATCGGCTCAAAGCGGCCAAGGAGGCCGGCGCCGAGATACTTGAACTGCGTACGGATTATCTCACCGATTTGTCATCGGCGGTTGTTGTCGAGTTGATTCATTCGGCACGACGGACGGGATTGCCTGTGATTGTCACCTGCCGCGATGCTAAGCAGGGCGGTGCGGGCAACTGGGATTTGAAGCAGCGAACGGAGGTTCTGCTTGAGGCGGTGCGGGCCGGGGCTGAGTTTATCGACTGCGAGGCTGACAATTTTGCCGGCGATGTGCAAAATGCAATCCAAGAGGTAATGTCCGCGAATTCCCGCTGTCGCCTGATTTTGTCGGCACACAATTTTCAGGGGCCATTTGAAGATATTGCGGTTCTGTATGAATCCATTATTACGGTTTGCCCGCAGGCGATTCCGAAACTGGTTTACGCCGCTAATCACATCTGCGATTGTTTTCCTGCCTTTGACCTGCTGCATAATAAAGACCGCGACGCGATTGTGTTCTGTATGGGGTCAGCGGGAATGATTTCCCGCGTATTGGCCAAAAAATTCGATTCATTTTTGACCTTTGCTTCGCTTGATGACCGGCAAACCACAGCGCCGGGACAGTTAACCATCCGGCAGGCCAAAGACATATACCGCTGGGACAAAATCGATGAACAGACGGAAATTCTTGGTGTTATCGGCGACCCGGTGGCCCATTCAATCAGCCCGTGGGTATTTAACGCCTGTTTTGAAAAAGACGGCATCAACGCGGTGCATCTGCCGTTTCATGTGCAGCAGGACAAGATGGGATTTAATTCGTTTATGAAAGGCGTCGTCGAGCGCCTGTGGCTGAATATGGGCGGCTTCAGCGTGACACTCCCTCACAAGACCAACGCGCTGGATTTTGCCAGTCGCGGCGGGGATTTCGTGGAGCCTCTGGCCTCGACAATTGGCGCGGTCAATACCCTTAAAATCGGATTTAACGGCATTGTCAGCGCATACAATACCGATTATGCCGGCGCGATGGATGCGCTGACCTCGACAATGGGCATAGAAAGACATCAATTGCACGGCGTAAAAGTCGCCTGTATCGGCGCCGGCGGTGCCGCCCGGGCTGTCGTTGCCGGGCTTATGGATGCTGGCGCGGAAGTGACTATTTATAATCGCACGCTCCCCAAAGCACAATTACTCGCGGAGGAATTTCGATGCAGGGTGTATGGGCTGCAAGAGCTTTCTTCGCTTGACGCGGCGATTGTAATCAATTGTACCAGTATCGGGATGAGTCCCAATGTGGATGCCTCGCCCGTGCCGGCGGAGGTTTTCAAGGCGGGAATGACGGCATTTGACACCGTGTACTCGCCGCTAAAAACCCGTTTTTTACAGCAGGCTGAGGCTGCCGGCGCAGCCATTGTCACCGGCGCCGAGATGTTTATCCGCCAGGCAATGGCGCAGTATCGTATCTTTTTTGGCAAAGAGCCGGACGAACCGACAATGCGCAAAACGGTCTCTGACCGGCTGGGGCAGGTATAACCCGACATTCGGCTTGCAAGCGGGATGGTTTGTGTTATACTATTCACTTCCAAATGCTTAAAATTATTTATAATAAGGGAATACTATGAAAGCTGTCAGGAATCACGTGTCAAAAGCAGTGCAGAAACTTGAACTTTCTCTGCCGCATAAGGTCAAAGATTTATCGTTGGCCCCGTGGGGCAGACGCGAGATGGAACTGGCCCAGAAGGAGATGCCCGGCCTGATGTCCATCCGTAAAAAATACGGCAAGGCCAAGCCGCTCAAAGGTTTCAAGGTCGCCGGCAGTCTTCATATGACGATTCAGACGGCCATGCTGATTGAGACGCTCGAAGTTTTAGGCGCTGATGTCCGCTGGGCATCGTGCAATATCTTTTCGACACAGGACCACGCCGCCGCGGCCATTGCCGCCGCCGGCAAAACCGCCGTCTTCGCCTGGAAAGGCGAAACGCTCGAAGAATACTGGTGGTGTACCGAACAAGCCTTGACCTGGCCGGACGGCTCCGGCCCGGATTTGATTGTCGATGACGGCGGCGACGCGACCTTAATGGTCGTGCAGGGAGCGAAAGTCGAGAAAGCCCCGTCGATTCTTGACAAAAAATCCGACAACAAGGAATTTCAAATCATTCTCGACCGCCTGGCCGCGAGTCTTCGTGAAAATCCGACCAGGTGGACAACCGTGGCGAAAAATCTTCGCGGCGTTTCCGAAGAAACGACCACCGGCGTGCATCGGCTTTATCAAATGGCTGCGGCGGGAGAGCTGCCTTTTGCCGCCATCAATGTCAATGACTCGGTTACCAAAAGCAAATTCGATAATCTGTATGGCTGCCGGGAATCGCTGGCCGACGGCATCAAGCGGGCTACCGACGTGATGGTCGCCGGCAAAGTTGTGGTCATCTGCGGCTATGGCGACGTTGGAAAAGGTTGCGCCCAGTCGATGCGAGGCTTTGGCGCTCGTGTGCTGATTACCGAAATCGACCCCATCTGTGCCTTGCAGGCGATGATGGAAGGTTATGCGGTGACGACGATGGAAGACGCCGCCGCCATTGGTGATATTTTTGTCACCGCCACCGGCTGTTGCGACATCATCCGCGCCGAGCATCTGGAAAAAATGAAGAACGAGGCCATCGTCTGCAACATCGGCCATTTCGACAGCGAAATTCAGATGAGCTATCTGGAAAACAATCCCAAATGCCGAAAGCAAACCATTAAGCCGCAGGTGGACCAATGGACGCTCGAATCCGGACGGTCGGTGATTGTGCTGGCCGAAGGCCGATTAGTCAATCTGGGCTGCGCGATGGGCCATCCGAGTTTTGTGATGAGTAACAGCTTTACCAATCAGTGCCTGGCGCAAATGATGCTGGTAGCCGAAGACCTCAAGCCCGGCGTTTATACGCTGCCCAAGAAACTTGATGAGGAAGTGGCCCGTCTGCACGTCGAGGCCCTCAGCGGCAAAATCACCCGCCTGACAAAAAGGCAGGCCGAGTATCTTGGTGTTCCCGTGGATGGACCCTATAAGCCGGATCATTATCGCTATTGAGTTGTTTCGAATTTCGGATTTAGCCCATGTGGGAGCATTTTTCTCATCCGGCCGACATAGGCATTCGGGGCGTTGCTGATACGCTCGAAGATGCATTTGCCCAAACCGCGTATGCTTTATCGGCGGTGATATGCGACCCCCAAACGGTTGAGCCGTTGGAGGCGGTCGAAATCCGCTGTGAGTCCCTCGATGTCGAGCTCCTGCTGGCTGACTGGCTCAATTCTTTGATTTACGAAATGGACGTTCGCAAAATGCTTTTCAGCCGGTTCGATGTCTCCATCACAGGATTGCAATTGACGGGCGAGGCCTGGGGCGAGAGAATCGACCCGAATCGCCACAAAATCACCGTCGGCGTCAAGGCCGCGACCTATATGGAACTTAAAGTCGCCAGAAATGAAAAAGGCCTCTGGACGGCGCAGTGCGTCGTGGATGTATAAAAACACTTTAACTGAAAGGTTTTTTGCTATGGTGCAAATACTTCCGATTTTACTGAGTTTTGCATTATTAACAGAGTCCTTTGCACAGGAAAAAGCCGTCCTTATACCTGCTCAGACTATCCCATTGCCCGGCGTACAGGGCCGTTTTGATCATTTTTCCATCGATGTCAAAAATCAGCGTCTTTTTGTTGCCGCTCTCGGCAATAATACGGTTGAAGTAATCGATATTGTGTCTGGTAAACGACTCCATACTATTTCCGGAATGTCCAAACCCACCGGCGTATTATATCTGGCTGAACCAAACCAGATTTATGTTGCAAATGGTATAGAGGGTACCCTTAAAATTTTCGATGGTGCTGCTTTCAAACTAATGTACACCCTCGGTGAACTTGATGATGCCGACAATCTGCGTTACGATTCCAAAACCAAACTGGCCTATCTCGGCTATGGCGATGGTGCAATAGCTGTAATTGATACTCTCACCGCAAAACAGATCGCCAGTATCTCATTGCCCGCACATCCCGAAGCATTTCAATTGGAAAAAAACGGCCCTCGTCTTTTCGTTAACCTTCCCAACGCAAGGCAAATTGCCGTGATTGATCGTAATAAACGCGCTGTGATTGCGGTCTGGCCGTTCGAAAGATTTCTGGCCAATTTTCCTATGGCTCTGGATGAAGCCGACAATCGTCTGTTTATCGGTTGCCGTAAGCCCGCCCGTCTGGTCGTTCTGGATACGATAACCGGCAAATCCGTGACTGATATGGTAATCTCTGGCGATACAGATGACCTGTTTTATGATGCTGTTTTAAAATGTCTCTACGTGTCCTGTGGTGAAGGCTTTGTCGATATAGTCGAGCAGATTAACCCTGACAGCTACCGGATGCGGCAACATATTACCGCATCTTTTGGAGCCCGCACCGCCCTTTTTTGTCCTGATCTGGGCCAGTTTTATCTGGCTGTACCTATGCGAGATAAACAAATCGCCGAAATCCGAGTTTACAAGACCGTTAAATAATTTAGTATAGTCGGCTATACTTAAACCGATATGAATATATGAACCGAAAACTTGTCAAACAGCGCAGCGAATACAAATGGCTGATTGAAAAAGCCGGCCGGATGAACGTCGAAGGCATTCTTTATGCTTCCGAGCCGCTGATTGAGGGGATGGACGATAAGGTTGCCGAGCAGGTTCGCAATGTTGCCTCGCTGCCGGGCATTGTCGCGGCCTCTTACGCGATGCCCGACGCCCACTGGGGATATGGTTTCTGTATCGGCGGCGTCGCGGCTTTCGACCCGTCACAGGATGGCGTCATTTCCGCCGGCGGCGTGGGATTCGACATCGCCTGTGGTGTGCGAACACTTCACACCGGCCTCAAAGCTTCACGGATTGAACATCTCAGAACTCAAATCGCCGACAAGCTCTTCCGCCATGTTCCCGCCGGCGTTGGCAGTACCGGAAAACTCAAACTCAATCAGCAGAGACTGGATGAAGTTTTAGAGGGTGGCGCCGTCTGGGCCGTCGAGCAGGGATTTGGTACAAAAGAAGATATGCGATTTATCGAATCCGGCGGCCGTATCACCGGCGCAGATCCATCCTGCGTCTCTTATGAGGCCAAGAAGCGTCAGGAAGAAGAGATGGGCACCCTCGGCTCCGGCAATCATTATCTCGAAGTCCAGAAAGTCGTGGAAATTTATGACGAACCTGCCGCAAAGGCCTTCGGCATTGAACTGGACGATATCGAAATCAGTATTCACTGCGGCTCACGCGGGCTGGGCCATCAAATCGGGACCGATTTCCTAAAGCAGATGACGGTTGCTGCCAAAGAGGCCGGCCTTGAACTGCCCGAACGGGAACTGGCCTGCGCGCCGCTGCATTCCGCTGTTGGGAAACGCTATCTGGGTGCGATGCGGAGCGGCATCAATTGCGCCCTCGCCAATCGGCAGATTCTGACCCATCTGGTACGCGAGGCAATGGCTGATATTTTGCCGCAGGCAAATGTTCGTCTGCTCTATGATGTATCTCACAATACCTGCCAGGAAGAGGAACACGAAATCGGCGGCAAACGCAGAAAATTATTTGTCCATCGTAAAGGCGCTACCCGTGCCTTCGGCCCCGGCAGGGCGGATTTGCCCGTCGAGTATCGCCCCTTCGGTCAGCCGGTATTAATTGGCGGCACCATGGGCACGTCTTCCTATATTCTCGTTGGAACAGAGCGTGGCGAAAAACTTTCACTCAGTTCATCCTGTCACGGCGCTGGCCGGCAAATGAGCCGAACCGCCGCAACGAAAAAATGGAACGGCAAAGATGTTGCCCGTAAACTTGAACAGCAGGGCGTTTTTATTCGTTCCTCCTCGATGCGGGGACTGGCCGAAGAAGCCCCCGGTGCATACAAGGATGTCAGCGAAGTCGTGGAAGTGTCTCATCAGCTCGGCCTTGCGACCAGAGTGGCCAAACTCGTTCCGTTGATTTGCGTGAAAGGATAGACGGTTATGACCGAACCCAAACGTGAGCAGCTTTTGGTGTCGATGAGCCTGGGCGATCATCTGGAGGAGTTACGAGCCCGGCTGATTTTGGCGATAGCGGGCCTGGGGGTTGGGATTTTGGTTTCCGCTTTCTTTGGTCAGTATTTTGTACGACTGCTGCTCAAGCCTTATGAGGCGGCGGTCAGGGACTCAGGTCTTTCGTCTCATATTCAGGCGATTACCGTTGCCGAGCCATTTATGGTCTATATAAAGGCGGTTATAGTCCTGGCGGCACTGATTTCCTGTCCATGGCTGTTTTACCAGTTCTGGGCGTTTATCGCTGCGGGCCTGTACGAACGTG
>VGXU01000012.1 GCA_016873215.1 Planctomycetota bacterium | reverse complement strand
CGGTCCAATGTGTCGGGTATTTTGGCCCCATGGGGCCATCCCAAGAATTGACATGATTAACTGCAACACTTATAGTAACATTTTAAGTTGAGGCAACGGGGAAGGCAAGATTGATTGTCGCTGATCAATCCGTGTTAATCCGTGTCTTTCGTGGTTTACACCTTTGATTTCTCAAATCTAAATTCTGCATTCTCAATTCGCAATACGTTTTATCCAGATAAAACGTATTGCGATTGCACTATCCTGCTATCCTTAGAAACTCCATAAATTTTTAACTCCATTCCACATAAAGACTTACAGCTTTCCCGTCCTGCAAAAATCACGAATTTTCGACACGGATATGCAAGTCCCCGGTAATCATAGAGGGCGGTTTTTCCGCTCCGGAAAGGAGCATGGACATTATGTTGTTAAAAACGTTGGCAAAGCAAGAGGTCCGTCATTTCGAACCCCTTGCGGGTGAGAAATCTGTTCATTTTGGCTGTCGGCTCCGCCGACTCCTTATTCTGGCTCCTGACTCCCGACTTCTGACTTCTTTTTATTTCTCTGGTCTCTGGACTCTTGGCTTTAAAAAAAGCCAATTAAACCCAAAAAAATGAACAAAAAAGCCAATTTAAAGCCAAAAAGTGAGCAAAAATGATCACAAAATACGCCTCTAAACCCAATTTTAACCCAAACGAACCCAACTTGTCGCGTCGTAGCGAAGCGAAGACGGAAGGCGGGAATCCATGTCGTCAGAAAAATAAAAAATCTAAATCCTGTAAATCCTGTCAAAAAAATAATCTGTGCAATCTGCGAAATCTGTGGTTCCGTCTGTTCCAAAAACGAACCCAATTTTTTTACGACCAAATAGGCGTTATCAATATCAAAATCGCAGAAATGGAGGTCAAAAAACAACCCAAAAAAACGAAACGAACCCATTTGTGGATAACTTTTCCAGTACGCTGGACGCTAAGAAATTGGCGGGGAATTGGGGGCGTCGGCGGATTTGCCGACGATGAGGATTTTGTTCTTGCCGGATTGCTTGGCCCGCAGCATGGCATGGTCGGCCTGTTCCCACAGCCGGGTTTCATTGTCGCCGTCGTCGGGAAACGACGCCAGCCCGCCGCTGATGGTCAGGCTTCCCTTGCCGGAGTCGCCGAGTGAAGGCGGCTTCGCCTGACGCAACTGCCGGCAAAATCGCTGGGCCATAAACAGCGGCTCCCGCGGATGTCCGCTGACGGCCTTGCGGCGTTCGGCGGAGGCCGACGCTTCCAGGCCCGCCGAAGGCAAATCCCAAAAGACCACGGCGTATTCATCGCCGCCGATGCGGGCGACGACGTCGTGTGCCCGGCAGCAGCGTTTCATCACTTCGCCGACCTGCCGGAGGACTTCGTCGCCGATGGTATGGCCGTAGAGGTCGTTATACTGCTTGAAATTGTCGATATCGAACAGCAGGATGGTGACGTGAAACTGGTCTTTATGGGCATAGTCGAGGATTTGGCGAAGAAATTGGCGGATATAGCGGCGATTTTTCAGGCCGGTCAGGTCGTCTTCGGTGGCCAGTTTTTCGAGATGCCGCAGGGCCTCGGTCGGTTCGGCCAGCGTGGGGAACAATGTATTTTTTTGCTGTGCCACCCAGCCGTGAATCCATTCGGTAAAACCGCCCGGATAAATAAAATAATCGTCGGCCGATTTGCCGGCGGCGGCACTTTGTGTCAGCCGGATGGCCAGCGGTTCCTCGGCCATCGAGCAAAGCAGGATAATACGGCCCGCCGGGTTGGCCTGGCGAAGCGACTGAAGGGTATGGTCGATGCGTTCCCTAATCCGGCGCAGGTGAAGGAAAATCAAGTCATCGCCGCCGGCGGCGGCCAGCGAGAGCAGATCGGCGGTAGTTTGGCAGAATTGTATCTGTGCCCCGGCCTGCGACGCCCAGTTGGCAAGGACGTTTGATTCCGGCAGGAGCGCCAGAATACGCCGAACGGAATTTAACCCGGATAATGGCATTGTTCCCTCTTTTACCGGAAAGCATTCCACAGCCGAGGGCGGCTGTGCTACATGAATGTTATACGAGATTTTCGCGATACCACGCGATGGCCCGTTCAAGGCCGTCGCCGAACGAGATAACCGGCTTATAGCCGATGACCTTTTTGGCCAGTTCAATCGAGGCCAGCGAGTGTTTGACGTCGCCCGGCCGCGAGGGTTCGTATTTCGGCTGGACGGATTTGCCGAGGATTTTGTTAATCAGCCGGATAATTTCATTGACCGTAATGCGCTGGCCGCAGGCGATATTGACCACTTCGCCGCTGAGTTTGGCGGCGCGGGCGGCTGACAGATTGGCGTGAACCACATTATCGATATAGGTAAAATCGCGGGATTGTTCGCCGTCGCCGTACACCGTCGGGGGTTCGTTCTTAATGATTTTGGTCACGAAGGCCGGGATGGCAGCGGCATATTGGCTGGCGGGGTCCTGATACGGGCCGAACACATTGAAATAACGCAGCGAAATGGTCTGGAGTCCATAGACTTTGGCGAAAACGCTGCAGTAATACTCCCCTACCAATTTTGCGACGGCGTAAGGCGACAGCGGATTAGTCAGCATATTTTCGACCTTCGGCAGTGTCGGTGTATCGCCGTAGGCGGAAGAACTGGCGGCATAGACAAACCGTTTGACGCCGGCGTCCCGCGCCGCCATTAATAATGTGAACGTGGCATCGACACAGTGTTTATGGGTTGTCAGCGGGTCGTCGACGCTGCGGGGAACGGAGGGTACGGCTCCCTGATGCAGCACCACATCGATATTTTTCATCGCGGTGCATGCGACAGCCGGGTCGCCCATATCCGCCTGCACGAAATCAATCTTATCCATCAGGCCGGCGAGATTGCTGAGTTTGCCCGTAATGAGATTGTCAATCACACGGACAAAACAGCCTTCCTTGACGAGCTTCCGGCACAGATTGGAACCGATAAACCCGGCTCCACCGGTGATGAGAAATCGTTCCATAATCCCTCTCCATTATTATTCAAAGAACCGTTGTCGTTTACGCCTGATTCACAGGAACCCGCTGATATTCATGATAGGAGCGATAGACCTCATGGAAATAGCCGCCTTTGCGACTCTTGACACCCATCAGTACCGTCCCGACCGTGTTTGCGTGGACGCTCTGCAATTCCCGCAAAATTCGCTGTGCGGTTCCACGATGCGTCTCGGCGGCATTGAAGACAACCAGCGTGCCGTCGGCATGTGAGGCCAATATTTTGGCATCGTTAACCAGCAGAGCAGGTCCGTCAATGATAACATATTCGTAGGCTTCTTTGCAGCGATCCAGAAGCTGCTTCATTCGCAGGTCGTCGAACAGTTCTCCCGGATTGACCGGCAAGGGACCGCTGTCAATAATATCCATGCCCTCGATACCACTGGGCCGAATAATTTCTTTTTCGTCGCCGCACTGTCCCATCAGAAAATTACTTAAACCGAAATCCGCATGTTCCGATATGGAGCCATTGGCTTCGGTGCGCGGGAACAGACGTCCCGAAGAAGGCCTGCGGAAATTGGCGTCGATGAGAAGGGCCCGCTTGTTTTCATGGAGCATTGCTGCCGCCAGATTAACCGCCACCGAGGTTTTGCCGTCGCCGGCTGCGGGGCTGGTCACCAGCAGGGTTTTGTGTTCCGCTCCGCCCGGCCCAGACAATTTTAGATTGGTTCGCAACTGGCGATAGCCTTCACTCATAATGGAATGGGGCGCCTGGCGAACCACATGCGACAGATCAACGCCTTCAATATCGCTGTCGTCATCTGCGTGGCAAATGGCGCCGAGCATAGGCACCCGCAAATGCCGCTTAATATCGCTGGGCGTCCGCAACAGGTCGTTTAAAAGCTCAACTGCAAAAGCAAGCCCCAGACCCGCCAGCAATCCTAAAATGGTACCGCCCGGCAGAAATAATATGAGCCGAGGGAAACTCATTTCTAAAGGTATCGGCGCCGGTCCTAAAGACTGAAGCTTGCTGATCAGCGGGTCCTGATATTGAGCGTTTAATTTTTCGATATACCCCGTGATTTGCGTTAACAATGCCTGTTCTTCTTCCCTCTTTTTTTCATATATATCGTATTCCGAGCGAATCTGGTCCACTGCTTTGTATTCTGCACGAGCGGCCTGTAACTGTTTGGTTACCGTCTCTAACTGCTGGGCCATAGCAGCCATTTCGTCCTGGGCTTGCTGGTATCTGGATTTACGAACAACATCGCCGATATACGCCTGACGTTTCTCGAATTCTTCCCGCATTTGTTTGAGTGAATCCCGAATTTCACGGACCGACCGATGGTCCTCACCAAAGCGGGTCAACCGTTCCGCCAAAACCGGTTCGGTGGCGGCGATGTTGGCGCGAAGCTGGCGGGCAATCGCATCCTGCTCCACTTGTTCGTTAATGACTTCGTCAAACTGCTCGCTGGAAGCGCGTTTTTTCAATGTTTCAATTTGTATTTCGAGGTTCGCTCTATCGCTCTCAAGGTTACTGAAACTTCTTTCAATGTCGGCGATTTTATCATCCATATAATCGCGAAAATTTGTATTTTGCGTCAAATTCAGACGGGCATAACGAGTTGCCCCCCGTATATTGGCCTGCGTTGTTTCAATTTGACCCAGTCTTGTGTTAATCTCATTTCGCTGACGCGTCTGTTCAGCCAGTTGAGTCCGAAGGAATCCTCGGGCTTGTTCGAGTTGACTTGTCGTAAAAAGTTCGACCATTTTATTCGTGATTTTAGCCGACTCTGCTGCACTGCCGCAAGTCATCGAGATTTCGATAAACGTATAATCCCGCGGAGCTGTGGCGCCAAGGTTTTTGATAAGGTCGTCAATTGCATCTTTAGTGGCCTTGTCCAAATCGCCGATGATATTTCCCTGAGCATCGGTTTTGGCAAATTGTTTGAACCAGTCTGTCTGACGAATTTCATCCTGGCGGATCAACTCCTGCAGTGAAGCCTGCTGTTTAAGCATCGCCGCCTTAGAAAAACGGATTTGGTAATAGGTGTCTTTCTGAGGCTGACCGATATTAAAAGCCCAAGGGTCTCCTTTTTCCAACGGCAGAACCTCTATCGCCGCTCTCGCTGTGTACCGGGGATAATACCGCTGCAACAGGAAAAATCCTCCTGTTCCTCCTATCGCGCCGATAACCGTGCACAGCAGAATCATCCATACATGCCGGCGAAGAATCCCCGCGATTTCCCTGGGGGTCATCATGTCTGGAACTCCAGCCTGCTGAGTTGCCAAAGCCGGCCGGCTGGACGGAGGATTTACTAAGGATCCAACTGCACGTTGTATATTTTGATTCATACATCTGCTCCTGATCTGATTAAGATTATGGCTTTAAATCCCGTATCATTTGTTCCAAGGCAATTTTTTCTTTTTCAGGAAGTTCTTTACCCAGTTCGAGAGCCTTCTCAAAAGCGGTACGGGCTTCCTTATTCTTCTTCTGCCCCTGTAAAGCCATTCCCAGATGTTTATAGATATCCCACGTTGCCGGAGTATTGCCTCGTTCACACAACTGAATCGCCCGACGCAAATATCGTTCGGCCTGTGCAAACTCTCCTGTTCTGCAGAGCGCGTAAGCATGGGTGTCGAGAAAGACAGGATCAGCCGGGGATACCTGAAAAGCCCGACGTGAATAGTCGACAGCCTTGTTAATTTGAACGTTATTATCCGCAAACAGGTACGCCAGATTATTCATCATCGTTGCGTTATTCGGCTGCATTTTAAGATTGGCCTCCAACTGCTGGACCGCTTGTTCAAAATAACCCGTATCGGCGGTTTTGGAATAAGCCGCCAATAAAAGCATTGCTTTCCGATTGGAAAATTCCATCCAGTCCGGACTATTTTCCGGCACCTGCTCAAGACACTGGACAACATGCGCCATCGCTTTGTTGTAAGCGCCTCTCTGTTCTTCGATATCCGCCAGCATAATATGCGCCGGCATGTATTTAGAGTCCGTCGCCAGTTTCTGATTACACCATTTTTCCACGAATTCCGTACCCAGAACACGCCCCATCATCGTAAGCGTTCCCAATATCATGGATGACTTTCCGGATGCTTTATCAATCGCCTTGGAAAAAGATTCGATAGCCTTGTCGTTCTGCCCCTGTTTGGCCTGGACTGTGGCTATATTACAATATGCCACGGGAGCCAGCGGCGTGTCGATAAGTCCCGCGGCCACAGCCAAAGCTTTTTCCATTTGTTGCGCTTCGATTAAAGTCTTTAAGTAATTATTCAGAGCCGTGTGGTCGCCAGGAGATCCTCCCTGCCGGCTCAGATTCCATGCCTTTTCCAGCAGGGTCAGGGCATCAGAATAATTTTTCTGTCCGAAGAGAAATAAACCGGCTTTGGTGTACCAAAACAGTGAGTTTGGATATTTTCCAATCATCTGCTGATAGAATTGAGCCAGTTCATTAACTCGTTGGTGATGAACATACAATGATTCCAGCATCTGCAACATTTGCGGCGGGACCTGTGGTTCATTCAGACCACCGACCAGTTCTCCAATAGCGGCTTCTATCTGACCCATTTGGTTATAAATCGTCGACAGTTCTATCCGAACCATCGGGTCGGAGAAAACCGATTTGCTTCGCTGCAGTGCATCAATGGCCTGTTGCGGCTGATCCATGAGTCGATGGATACGACCTTTCAATCTCCACCCCGCCGGGGCACGAGTATCTTTCTCCAGATATTTCTGTACCAATTCAATGGCTTTCTCCATATTTCCCTGGTACATATTCAACCACGCCGCAAGCATTTGTCCGCGGTCATCGACGGGATAGCGCTCTTGAAAACTGGCCAACCGTTTTTCCGCCTCTTCATTGTCGCCGGTGTCTAAATATTTTTGAATCAGCCATATTTCCTGATCCGCGGTAAGTTTCTGCCGACCCAACAGCCCCAGAGGAGCTTTCATCTTTTCCCACTGCTCTAATCCCTTATAAGCTTCCACTAATGCCTGGGAAAGTTCGATATCATTCTCGTTTTTGGCAAGAAGTTTCTCGATAATCTCAGCAGCCTGAGTATATTGTCCATCGCTGAGATAAAAACGCCACAGGGCACTTTCGTCTTTGGCAAATAACTCCGTCGCTTTTTGCCGCTGTCGGGTGGCTCGCAGGTATTCGATATAAGCGTTCTGTACTTCTCTGTTGGAAGGTTCCATCTGGTACGCCTGCTGATAAGCATTGCCCGCGATCTCTATAAACGCGTTTTGTTTAGCAGAGTCCTTTTCCGTCCGCGCCATACGTATCGCCATATTACCCAGCATCAAAGCATTGCTTGTGTTGGGCAATCCCTTGAGTAATGCCTGCCGCATTGCAAGAGCCCGTTGCGGATCCTTTTCTTCGATCGCCTCGGCGTACACGCCCTGCAATCGCCAATCGGCGGGATTAAGAAACATAGCGATACCGATAGCTTTCTCCAGTTCGGTTGTTTGTTCGGGGGTGGCGGCGGCGCTCAGATTACGGTTTCGTTCATAGATCGTAAGGGCCAACATACGAGCCGCCATGCCATTCTGCGGGTCAACTTGAAATGCCAACCGGGCATTTTCCACCGCTGAACCATAATTCTTCTGGAGAAGATAGACCTGACTTTTCAGCATCATTGCCGCTGACGAACCGGGCCGGAGCGATATACATTCATCCAGACGTCGTAGAGCCGCGGGATAATTTTCCCTGGCAATTTCCAGTTGCGCCAAAAACAGATTGCCTTCATGACCATCCGGATTTTGATTGCGGATTTTGGCAAATATTTCTTCCGCGAGCAGAATCTTTTTCTGTTCCAGCAGAAAACTAAAATAGTCGCTGGCGATCTCGACGCTATCCGAAGATTGCTGGTACGCCTTTTCGTAGAGCTCTTTGGCTTGCTCGACTTTGCCGAGAGCACGGTAATGCTGCCCCAGCAACAATGCCTGTCGAACAGGGTCTTTAATCTGCCGCAGAACCGTTTCCGTAAGTTCCTGCTGTCGCGCCGGAGAAATAGCATTCGGATCCGGCTCATCCAATTGCAGTTTCAATAATTGGACGTTCACGTTTTCCTTCTGCGAGGCCGCAAAGGGGGAAATTAATTTTCGCGCTTCTTCCAATTTACCTTCGACAATTCGTTCACGACAGACTGAAACGAGAATCTGGGAATCGACCATGTCCGGCTTTTTCTGCATTAATTCGTTAAGCAGTTGATCCTGTTCAACACGAAGTTGCGAAATTTTCTTCTGTTCCTCCGCGGAAAAGTCCCTTTTTTCGAGAGCTTGTCTGCCCAACAAACGATTCAATTGCAGATTTGCCAACAAGAGTCGAGTCTGGGCCACCTCAGGATTGCTCGAATCCATCTTGCTGAGCTGATTTCCCGCCTCTTCAAACTGTGCGGCCTGAAGATTCGCCTGTATCCGCATCAACCGAACCCGCGTACTTTCACCATATACTCGAATATAAGAATCCAAGATTTCCACCACACGGCTTCCGGCCTGAAGATTCAGCATGATGTTCACGTAGTCAAGAATCGCCGAGGGTTTTTCCGGCGCGATACTGTTACGGTTGTATAATGCCTTTTCAAGAAATTCCCTCTGCATTCCCAATGACCCCTGAGTCGCAGCCAGACGTGAAAGTGTATAGCATAAATATGCGTCGATTGAGGACATCTCACCCGTCTTATCGAGAGCTTTCATTTCCTCATAGACTTTGTAC
This sequence comes from Planctomycetota bacterium, assembly GCA_016873215.1. Classification (GTDB taxonomy): domain Bacteria; phylum Planctomycetota; class Phycisphaerae; order Sedimentisphaerales; family Anaerohalosphaeraceae; genus Anaeroglomus. Next base: position 42,938 of record VGXU01000012.1, on the reverse strand, counting down.
AAAAGCCGGAAGGCCTGTTTTTCATTGTTCTCCGCCAAAGCCAGCATCCCCTGCCACTGCCGGGCAATCAACGTGGTACTTCCGCCGACAAGCTGAGTAATTTCTTCCACCGCCTTATTCACCAGATCATAAAATAACTTGGCGGTCTTTTCATCGTTAGCCTTTCTTGCCATAACAGCCTGGTCTACAAAACAACGGGCCAGGAAAGATTGAAGCATGAAACGGTTTTGTCTTGCGGCCGATTCTTTCGGTCCCCGCAGAATAGTCGCATCGGGAAACGTTAAAGCGGTTTCTGCGATTTTTATGGCGCGTTCCGTGGGTTCTTTTTCTTCGTAAAGCGATCCTATCCGGTACAGCAGTGACGCCGTGCGGATCGCATACATCACATTTTGACCTCCGGCTGCTTCCTGCGCCTTTTCTGCGTTTTGTACAGCCAGTTCCAGTTCCTTTCTGCGGTCGATTGTCCCGTGCAATTCATAGCTGGCCGACAAAACAGAAAATAACTGGTCCGATTTCGGATACGTCTGAGTTAAATCTTCCACTTTTTTGCGAAATAGCGGCAACGTATTGGGGTCCGCCTGCACCTGACGCAATTCAAACTGCGCCAGATAAGCACTGGCTTTCCCTTTATCCGCCACATTTTGAATCGCCTGCTGCAGAATTGTCTGAGCGTTTTTCTGAGCAGTACTTCGGGCGTCTTTTACTCCCTTTGCCTCATCCAGTTCCCCCTTCAGCAACGCAACCTGTGCCATATATTCATAAACTTCCACGTCATCCGGAGCGAGTTTTTTCAGTTGTTCAAGTAATTTTGCCGCCCGTTCGGCTCGTTCCTGACGATACGTTTCGCTGCCCTGGAGAGCGATTTCATAAGAAGCCCTCGCGGCGGCCATCAATACCTCACGAACCGGCTGTTCTTTGGTCTGTTCAAAAACCTCCAGAAGTTTTGTGGCATGCTCGTCCACTTGTTTCCAAAGCCCGCTATTTCCGCTGTCCGCGGCCTGGTAGAAATAATCCAGAAGTTTTCGGCGGGCTTCAATATGCTGAGGGTTAATATTCAGAACCGTATTCCAGCATTGAATCGCATTTCGCCAGTTGGGTTCATGTTTGGGGCCGACGGTTAAATGAAATTGCGCCATCTCAAACAAGATATCGATCTTGTCTTTGTCCAGTTCAGTTCGCCCATAAGCTCTGAGATAATATTGCTCTGCAGTCACGAAATCGCTGCTGGCGACCGCCTGATGGGCCTTCTCCAGACAATAGTGCGGATTTTTTCTTTTCAGCCAGTTAAACCCGAAAATTGCCACAATGATGAAAAAAAATCCTCCGACAGCGATAACGACATATACCAATTTCCTGTTTAATTTTTTCGCCATACTACCTGATTCCTGTTAAAAATGTCTTAGTTTCCAGTCTTCTGATTTGCGGTTTTCCAGTCAGGCCAGTGATCTTCTTCCAGTATGGGCAGCACGGCTGAGAGCAGTTTCCGGCTGGCCTCGAGGGTTTGTTCCCGGGTCGGATAAATCAAACCCGCATAGCCTGTTCCAAAAAATTTCCATTCTACTTTTGCGAAGTAGGAATATTTGCTGTAGAAGTTTTTTCCCAGCACCGCCCTTGTTTCCGTGCGACTGCCGCAGAATTTATCGTTGGCCTTAAAAAAATACTGGACGGAGAACTGGTTTTCTGTATCCAATATGCTTTGTGTCTTTCGACCAAACCATACCTGCTGCATCGCGACAGAGACTGGTTTTTCGCGGCCGGGCCACGGCACTTCCACCGTCAACGTTTCGCCTTTGAGTCGTGTATTTCCCCCTCCGACATAACATTCGTCCGGCACGTGCGGAACCATATCCGGGTTCCCTGTATAATAGGTAATAAATAAAGAACAGTACCGTGTCGGGCTTTCGGCGGCAGCGTCCTTGTCTTCGAGCGTCCATTGCAAATATTGTTCCGTGCCGAGACTTTCCAAAATATCTCGATTTGCAATAGTCTGTTTTTCGCGAACTTCATACGAAACCAGTTTTTTGTCGTCCATTTGGTCCAGCGGCTTTTTTAATGGAATCGGCAGCTTGGTTAACTGGACACCGAGGGCTTGAATCACCACTGACTTGGTGCCCGCAGAAACCGCCAGCAAAATCGCACAAACAACAAACGCAGGCTGAAAAGCATGAAGCTTTTTCATTTTTTTCCCTCCTGCGATAAATTTCTGCGAATAATAACCTGCGGTACGACAGCCTCTTCTTCCACATAAAGATTCCCCATCAGCCAAGCCAGAAACCCATAAAGTCCAAAGGCCAAAGGCAGCATCAGAAGCCCCAGCAGGTCGTGATAAATACCCTGGGCGTACCTCGGATCCCAGAGAACATAAATCAGCCCCGTGACGGTAACACGGACAACATTGCATAAAATCGCGATAGGCAGGGTGCTGGCCAGCAGTATCAGTCTTTGCCAGATCGGCCTGTCGTGCAGATAAGCCATCGCCACCCCCAGCGCCACAAACGCCATCAGCAGCCGCATTCCGCTGCACGCTTCAGCAACGTCCAGTCCCGGAACAAGAGGACTTCCTTTATAGACGACATCAATGACAACCCCGCTGACCGTGGCCTTTAACTCAGGAATGACATTCAAAATTACCGCGGAAGCTTCTGCGGCCAACATTCGAAGCGGGATGGTAATTTGAGCATATAACCGTTCCGGCAAAGGAATGGAAAAAAACAAAAACCCCGCCGGCAACCATGTATATCGCAGTAAATTCCATCCACCCAGAAAAAATATCATCGCTATCAGCGTCGCTATCATCAAAATAGGACGACCATAACCGAACTTAAACTGAACGATATTGAGCGGGTACAATACCAAACACAGGACAAGCAAAGAAAGCCCGACAGTCCAGTTGGGACGGATTTGCTGACTAAGAATCTGCTCTTTTTTCTGATTCAGAAAATACAGACTGAACAAAGGGATTAAAAAGCCATGAGACCAGCTTGCATCGGTGGACCAGCGGTGGACCATGCCCCATAAATCATACCCAAAAAACCAGACAAACAATGCCGCCACAATGGCAATCTGCATCCATACCATTGACGACACATCAGCCCAGCGGAATTCGCGGGGTATGTCGGCGGAAAGCGACTGAGTTTGCGTGGAAAGCGTCGGGTTCATAGATTTCGGAATTAAAAAATATCACCAAAATTCCTGGGCAACGGGTCATCACCAAAACTCTGCCCATTAAAGTTCCTGTCATAGATAAACCCAAATCCGTAGGTAGCACGAAAGGCCTGCCGCAGTCCCAACAGCCATCGACTGGTGCCGGTCGTCCCGACGTTGATTAAATCGTATGGTTTGATGAAAAAGTCCGGCTGTAATCCTTTGGCGATTTTGTTCAGGTCCACCATGACGGTTTCCTCCTGTACCAGGCCGGCTTTGTTTTTGCCGATTCTGCGGACGACTTCCACTTTTTGCGGTATAGCCAACGGTCCTAAACCTCCCGCTGACGCGATCGCCATTTTTAACGTAATTGGTCTTCCTGTAAGCGTAATCGCCCCCTGCTGGTTGAGGTTGCCCAGAATCCAGAATTCACCTACAATATCCACCGGCACAGTAATCCGGTCGCCAGGACGAATAACGATGTTATACTTGGGGTCGCCAGCCAGTAATCTGTCCCGCGGGATTTGAATTACACGAGTCACCTTGCCGCGCGTTCCGAGAGATTCCAAACCAAATCCACGCGGGGCGGCTTCTGGTTGTTGTGCCGGCTGATATCGTTGTGCCGGCTGGTATTGCTGCGCCGGCTGATTTGGCAAAAGTCCCTGTTGTTGAGATACCGGTACTGTGGGTTCCTGCAGAACCCGCGTTTCGGCGTCCCCGGCGCGTACCGGCTTCCACTTGCCGTCTTCAAAAACCCACTGAACCTGTTCAGACTGCGGCTGAGTCGGCGGCAGCGGATTTTGGTCTGTGACTGGTTTTGTCAGTGAGGGCGGTTCTGGCGTCACACCTTCCGGCGCAGCCAAATTTTCTAATTCCTGACGTCCGGCCATCTCTGCGGAAGTAATCAGAATCCCGCTTTGCTTTTTGGCTACCGTCGGCGCAATAATTTCCATCATTTCATCTTCGGGACTGGGAGGTGTGGGTGAGACCGGACGCAGTTCGATTGGCGGCGACTGGATATCGGGAGAGGTTTTTGTTTCAGCGGCTTGCTGAGCCGACTCGGCGACAGCCTGCATTTCCGGAACGTCGCGAGAAACATAAATATGGCTGACGTTGAATTCTGCAACCCCCTGGGCCAAAGCGATGGCGTCAGTCAACCGAAATGTGTATCGCGGAATCGGAAAACGTGAAGCCTGTCCGATTCCCTGGCCGACTATAGAAAAATAACGAGACTGAGAGGAAAACAGACTCACCGTGACTGCTGGATTTTTCAGAATCGAAGGCGACACAATGTCCCGAATCTGCTGCTCAAGCTGACTTTCCGTAAGCCCTGCGGCCTGAACCTGGCCTACATCAGGAATTGAAATACGCCCCGTTTCTGTAACAACATAATCATTGGCAAATATCTGGCCGGCCTGATACAACTCGAAGATGCTGATTCGAACCACATCGCCGGAACCGAAAACATAATCCGTATCGATATCCACCAAATCCGCCGGACGGGGGTCTTCTGCTCCTTCGTAAGTAGGGCTCGGTTCATCGGCGACTCCAAGAGATTCAAGAATAACACTCACCGTCGGCGTCGGCTCAAAACGTCCGATTTGTGTCGGATCAGTAATATCGTTCCAACAGCCGGGTAAAAATACAAGCCCGCATCCCAAGACCATTGTAAAGAAAGTTTTTTTAGCCATCACTTTTCTATATCCTTGCATTATTGTTTATAAAAAGACGCATCGCCTTGCTCCTGATATCTTTTTCGCATGTCTGCCTGTTGCGACGAACAAAGACTATATTCAACCGATCCGTCTTTTGAATACCTATCTTTTTTTATCGGTTTGCGGGTTCTATCCCTTAATTGTAATTTGAGCCTAAAGCCCGCTTATTACTAAAATTATATTTTCCACCTTTTATCCTGTTTTTCGGCTTTTAACAAGGTTTTTCAACAAAAAGAGCGATAAAATGTCCAAAAACAAATTAGAAAATCTCATTTACGCTTAATTTCGGGGTTCTATCTGGACATATTGTAGCTGAAGAACGATTTTTTTGGCCGACAAACCATCGGTGATATTAAATACATCTATTGTCCGTGGAATGTTCTTTTTCAGCGTTTCATTAAATTGGAAATTATAACTTCGAGCCAATAATGTAGTTTTATTGTCTTGAATTTTTACGAGGTCACACTTCTTTGTGTCTCTTGACTGGAGTAAAGTCACTGTTGCGCCACTTGCCGTACGGTGAATAAAAGGAATATACCACTGCCCTTCCAGTTTAATGGGTTCCTCCGACGGATTGGCAGCAAGAGGAAGCAATTCTGTCACGGAGGCCATACTATAAAACACAGCCAGCAACAGAGTCCTGTCGTAAAGGTGGTTTTGGGGCGAGCTTTTATTCGGACTGACTGTTGAAAAGGCGTCATCACGCAGTTGCCAGAGCCATTGCCCCCCGGGTTCCTGAGCCTGAATTTGCAAGCTTCGGCTGCATGGACAGAATTCATGCATCTGGCGGGTGATATACGTCGAGCCGGCATGGTCGGAGTAATATGCCAGACAAACGCCGTTGATTTGCGGCCCGCAACAGGAGACTTCCGATAGTTCCCGATTCGTTTTTGACGGAGCGCAGGCCAAAGACCCGCAAAGAACGCCCCCCAGTATAACATATTTGTAAAACTGAATCATAATACGTACCCCACTATTAAGATTGAATTGTAAATACCTCATATTAAAACAGGCCCTGTGATGTCTTATATATATATCACAGGGCCTGAAAAATGCAACTTGTTTTTACATCTGCGCCAGCTTTTTCAGTGTTGATAACCGCCTTAATGCGTCCTGTCGGGCATTTTCCATCAGGGGTGCTGCGACATCCGGTTGGGACTGTTTGAGTGTTCGATAGCGGTTTTCGCCATAGGCATATTCGGCGAAATCCATCGTCGGGTCTTTGGAATCCAATTGCAGCGGATTTTTGCCTTCGGCGGCCAGGCGGGGGTCGAACCGATATAACGGCCAGTGTCCGCTGGCGACCGCCCTTTTCTGCTCATTATAGCCGGCGGACATATCAATTCCGTGGGCGATACAATGGCAGTACGACAAAATCAGCGACGGGCCTTTATAACTTTCGGCCTCGACAAAGGCCTTGACCGCCTGGTTGGGGTCGGCGCCGATGGCAATGGAGGCGACATAAATTCCGCCGTAGGTCATTGCAATCATCCCCATATCTTTCTTGGGCATTCGTTTACCGCCGGCGGCAAATTGAGCGACGGCGCCGCGCGGGGTGGACTTGGACATCTGGCCTCCGGTATTGGAATAAACTTCGGTATCCAGCACCAGCACATTGATGTTTTCACCGCTGGCTAATACGTGGTCCAGACCGCCGTAGCCGATGTCGTATGCCCAGCCGTCGCCACCGAGAATCCAGACGCTCTTTTCGACGAGATAATCGGCCACAGTTAAAAGCTGTTTGCAATCTTTGCAGTCGCTCTTTTGGCATGCGGTTTTGAGTTTTGCAACACGTGCCCGCTGGGCCTCAATGCCGGCCTGCTCGGTCTGCGCCAGCATTGCCGCTTTGATTTCTTCGGCGAGAGCCTTATCGACGCAACCGGCGGCGGCAACCTTGTCCACCAATTCAAGGGCAAAGGCTTTGAATTTATTGACCGCCAGCCGCATGCCCATACCGTACTCGGCGTTATCCTCAAACAGACTGTTGGACCAGGTCGGGCCGCGTCCATCAAAGCGTTTGGCATACGGTGTTGTCGGCAGGTTGCCGCCGTAAATGGACGAGCAGCCTGTGGCGTTGGCGATCATCGCCCTGTCGCCGAACAACTGGCTGAGCAGTTTTACATTTGCGGTTTCGCCGCAGCCTGCACAGGCGCCGGAAAATTCAAACAGCGCGGGGACAAGCTGGCTGCCTTTGACGGAGTTAAGTTTGAACTTGGCCGGGTCGGTATCCGGAATCGACAGGAAGTAATTGAAGTTTTCGCGTTCCTGCATCCGCAACGGCTCCTGAAGAGCCATATTGATGGCCTTGCGTCCGGTGGGCTGCTTGTTGGCGTCTTTTTCTTCGACGGGGCAATTCAATACGCAGGCTTCGCAGCCGGTGCAGTCTTCCGGGGCAACCTGAACGGTGAATTTCATCCCGGCAAACTCTTTGCCCTTGGCCTCGGCACATTTAAATGTCTTCGGAGCTTTTTCGGCGTATTTGGGATCGTAGTCTTTGATGCGAATGGCAGCGTGGGGGCAAACCAGCGAACAACGTCCGCACTGGATACACAGCGACGGTTCCCATACGGGAATATGCACCGCGATATTACGTTTTTCATATTTGGTTGTCGCGGTGGGGAATTTGCCATCCACGGGCATTTTGCTGACGGGTATTTTGTCGCCGCGACCGGCCAGAATTTCGGCGGTGACCTCTTTGACAAACTGCGGAGCATCATCCGGAATCGCCGAAGCGATATGTGTTTTGCTGGTGACTTTGCCCGGCACTTTGACCTCGCTGATTTTATTGAGCGCGGCATCGACAGCATCATTGTTCATCTTCACGACATTGTCGCCTTTTTTGCCGTATGTTTTCTTGATGGCGTTCTTGATGGCATCGACAGCGATTTGGGGGTCGATAACACCGCTGATTTTGAAGAACGCCGTCTGCATAATCACGTTGATGCGGGCGCCGAGGCCCAGTTCCTCTGCGATACGGATTGCATCAATGACATAGAATTTCAGTTTTTTGTTGATCATCTGTTTCTGCACTTCGGCCGGCAGCGTATCCCAGACTTCGTCGGGGCCATGAATACTGGTCAGGAGAAATGTGCCGCCGGTTTTGACATTGGACAGCATATCGTATTTTTCAAGAAAGCTCGGATTGTGGCAGGCGACGAAATCGGCCTTGTCCACCAGATAGGGACTGCGAATGGGGTCTCCGCCAAATCGCAGGTGAGACACGGTGATAGAACCGGCTTTCTTGGAGTCATAGACAAAATAGCCCTGGCAGTAGTTATTGGTTGCGTCGCCGATGATTTTGATGCTGTTTTTGTTGGCGCCGACGGTGCCGTCGGAACCGAGACCGAAGAACATCGCCGAATAGGCTTTCTGGCCGGTATCGAAGGATTCGTCCACTTTGAGGCTGGTGCCGCAGACATCGTCGTTGATGCCGACGGTGAAATGATTTTTCGGCTTAGCCTGGTCAAGATTATCAAAGACGGCCTTGACCATAGGCGGCGTGAATTCCTTACTGCCCAGACCATAGCGTCCACCGACGACCACGGGGTACTTATCCAGTTTGATTTTGCCTTCGCTCATCAGTTCGCCGAGGGCAGTGCGAATATCCACATACAGCGGTTCGCCGATGGAGCCGGGTTCTTTGGTACGGTCGAGAACGGCGATTTTCTTGACGGTTTTCGGCAGTGCCATTGCCAGATGCTCATTGCTGAACGGCCGAAAGAGACGGACGACGATGACACCGACCTTTTGACCCTGACCGACAAGATAATCCACGGTTTCGCGGATGGTTTCTGCGCCGGAGCACATAATCACGATAACCTTTTCGGCATCGGGAGCACCGAAATAATCGAACAGCTTGTATTGGCGCCCAGCAACCTGGGCGAATTTGTTCATCGTCTCTTCGACAATTTTCGGCACGGCCAGATAAAACTTGTTGACTGTCTCGCGGCCCTGGAAATAGACGTCCGGATTTTGTGCGGTGCCGCTCATCATCGGACGGTCGGGCGACAACGCGCGAGCTTTGTGTGAGGCGACATATTTATCGTCAATGATCGCCCGCATATCATCATAGGTTAGTTCCTCCACTTTCTGCACTTCGTGACTGGTACGGAAGCCGTCAAAGAAATGCAGAAACGGCACACGGGAAGCCAGCGTGGCCTGCTGGGCAATCAATGCGAAATCCATTACTTCCTGCACATTCGTCGAAGCCAGCATCGCGTAGCCGGTCTGGCGGCAGGCCATCACATCGGAATGGTCGCCGAAGATGCTGAGGGCCTGACAGGCCAGCGACCGGGCTGAGACGTGAAAGACCGTCGGCTGCAATTCACCGGCGATTTTGTACATATTTGGAATCATCAGCAACAAACCCTGTGAGGCGGTGAAAGTGGTGGTCAGCGCCCCGCTGGACAGCGCGCCGTGCACCGCGCCGGCGGCGCCGCCTTCGGACTGCATTTCCGTCACAGAAGGAATCGTGCCCCAGATGTTGGGCTGATTGGCCGCGGTTTTAGCGTCCGAAATTTCGCCCATCGGCGAACTGGGGGTAATAGGATAAATTGCGATGACTTCGTTGGTGGCATGCGCGACATGCGCCGCGGCCTGGTTGCCGTCAATCATTACCATTTTTCGCTTCATAAATTACTCCGTTTAAAAATTAACAAAAAAGACCTACGATGACATCCATTCCGGCGTGTACCCGACTGGATATTCAAGTGTACGAAAGATGAGTAAATATATCACAATCAGCCCCGGCAGGCAAATATCTTTTTCGCCCGTCCATTAAAGACAAAGAAAGGCGATTACTAAGGTTGTCAATTTGTTCCACGGGCCGGGAGAAGAAGTAAATAGTCGATAGGAATTCTTCCCCTTCGGCAAGCTCAGGGTCGGAATGATGGGTCACCCACAAGCTGCGATTGTAGGTGCCACCCATTGTGAATATTCTCAAGCAAGATGCTTAAGCTGCGTTATAACGTAATTTCATCGTCGGTTAAATAGCAGGCGGGTTCGTTGAACCAGTCGGAAACATCGCCGGCACCGGAGGGGCAGCGGAAATTGCCTTTGCAGAGGTCGAACCACTTACATCGGGCGCAGCGGGCGGCTTTGTACGTATCTTTGTCACGGAGAATTTTTAATACGGGGTCGGCTACGTTGTCCCAGATTTGGCCGAAGGATTTATCGAGGACATTGCCGAGCGAATAATTTCGCCAGAACTGGTCGGGGTGGACGGAACCATCCCAGGAGACGGCGGCGATATTCTGGCCGGTGCGGTTGCCGGCGGCACGAAGCAAAAGTTCTTTGGCTGTGTCGTACTGGTGATGATGTTCCCGATGCATTCGCAACAGCAGATACGGACCATCGGCGTGATTGCCCACGGTGAGCACTTCTTCGGTACAATGGCGATAGACGCTTTCGGCGGTACGGGAGATGATTTCGTCCATGGCATCGCGTACTTGGTGCGGAGCGGCGGGATGGACGTCGGCGGCGGCGGCCCGGCCGGTGCGGATGAGGTGGTAGAAACAAAGCCGGCGGACACCATTTTGCTCAGCGATGTCGAAGATGTCGCCGACGGATTCGATATTTTGGCGGCTGATGGTACAGCGGATTCCCGTGCGAAGACCGGCCAGCAGGCAGGTTTCAATGCCTTTCATTGCCGCGTCAAAACAGCCTTCTTGTCCACGAAATTGGTCGTGGATTTCCTTTGGACCGTCGAGTGAAATGCCCGCATACGACAGGCCGATATCGTAGAGGCGTTTGGCGATGTTTTTGGTTATCAGCGTGCCGTTTGTGGACAGCACGATACGCAGATTCAGCTTGCGGGCGAGGGTCATCAATTCAAAAATATCATCCCGCAATAAGGGTTCGCCGCCGCTAAAGAGCAGAACGGGGCAGGCGTATTCGGCGACCTGCCGGATAAAACTTTGGGCCTGCGGGGTGGTTAATTCGTTTGTGCCGACGGCACAATCGGAATCGCTGTAGCAATGGACACAGCGGAGATTGCAGCGGGCGGTGCAGTTGAAGACGACGATGGGTTTGAGGCCTCGCTGCGGCGGATAGCGAAGCTCGTCTGACGCCCCTGATTTGTCGCAATAGAGTTTGGAGATATTGATCATTAAAGTTCGTAGTTCTTAGTTCGTAGTTCTTAGAGTTTCGGCTAATCCTTCGGCGGTGTGAGGGGCCGCTTCCAAGCCCGCGTTGAGGCCGAGGGATTCGAGTTTTTTAGTGGTTTCGGGGCCGATGGAGGCAAGTTTGACATTCGCCTGCCTGATAATTTCTATGTCCACGTTTTGCAAAAAGCCGTCCACTGTCGAAGAGCTTGTAAAGGTAATCCAATCGACGCGGCCGGTTTGAATCAGGTCCACAAGCTCTTGTTTTTTTGCTTCGTCCTGTGTCAGGGGAACGGCTGTATAAATCCGGATGTCTTCAATGGCCGCGTTTTTTTGGCGCAGGTTGTCGGCCAGTTCGTTTGAGGCGATGGCCGAGCGGAGGAGAAGGATATTTTTTCGCCGCAGGTCATATTGGGCGGCAAGTTCTTCGGCCAGCGATTGGGCGGTGAATTTTGTCGGCACAAAATCAGCGCAGAGACCATACTGCGATAACGCCTCTGCGGTACGGTCGCCGATGCAGGCGATTTTGGCTGAGCCGAAGGCGCGGCTGTCTTTGCCGGCTTTCTGGAGCGACTGGAACATAAACTCAACGCCGTGAGAACTGGTAAAGACAATCCAGTCATAATCGCCAAGGTCGCGGATGGCGTGTTTGAGAGGCGAGCTTTCGATTGGGCCCTGTAATTCGATGCAAGGGAAATTGATAACATTGGCAGCTTGTCGCAAAAGCAGTTGTTCGAGCCGGAGGTTTCCGATTATATCGCGTGTGATAACGATGGTTTTGCCGAAGAGCGGTTTTTTCATAAACCACTGACCGGCGGGGTCGGATTGAGCGGCTTTGCCGAGAATCACAACGGCAGGGGCAGAAATATTTTGGCTTTCACATACACCGGCGATATTTTCAAGAGTTCCTTTGGCGAATTTCTGGTCGGGCAGTGTGGCATTTTGAATCACAACTGCGGGCGTATCAGGGAATTTGCCGGCCGAGATAAGACGGCGGGCGATTTTGTCCAGACTGCCCATCGCCATATACAGAACCAATGAGCCTCTGAAGCGGGCTGCAAAGTCCCAGTCGATATCTTCGAAATCTTTGTCGGCCGCGGGGTGGCCGGTGACGAAAAGCACTTGTGAACTGATGTCGCGGTCTGTCAGGAAGATGCCGGTGTATTCGGCGGCGGCAACACCTGCTGTAATTCCCGGCACAATCTCGAAGCCGATTCCCGCCTTCTGCAGTGTTCGGACTTCTTCGGAGGCGCGGGCGAATATCGTCGGGTCACCACCTTTAAGACGCACCACCGTTTTGCCCAGCATCGCGTGATGTATCAGCAGGTCGTTAATCTGCTCCTGCGGGATACTGTCCCGTCCGCCGCGTTTGGCAACCGCTATTTTTTCGGCGGCGGGCGGCGCGTAATCCAGAAGCGACGGATTGACCAGGCCGTCGTAAATGACACATTCGGCTTCGGACAGGCAACGCAGACCTTTGAGGGTTATCAATTCGGCATCGCCGGGGCCGGCGCCGACGAGATAGACAAACGGCTTTTTCATTTTTTACGTTCCTTCGAGAATTCGCTTTGCGCCCGCAGCGATCATTTGTTCAGCAATCTCGTCCGCCCATTTTTCGGCCTGCTGGAACGGCCCTTGTATTTCTTTTCGCAGAAATTCGCTTCCATCGGGTTTCGAGGCAAAAGCGGAAATATGAATTGCCTCGCCCTGCTTTTGGGCGAAGGCGCCGACGGGAGCGTGACAGCCGGGATGCAGCCGTCGCAAGACCTGCCGTTCGGCAGAAACGATTCGTCGTGTCTGCGCATCGTTTATTGTGCCGACCAGTTCGATTGTATTTTTATCGTCGGCACGGGTCTGCACGGCCAATGCTCCCTGCGCGGGTGCGGGCAGAAATTCGACAGGATTGAGCCACAGTGAAATTTGTTCCTGCAATCCAAGACGAATCAGTCCGGCGGCGGCCATGATGAGAATATCATATTGTTTCTCGTCCAGTTTTCGCAGGCGCGTATTGACATTGCCTCGCAGCGGCGCGGTTATTAAGTCGGGGCGAAGGCGCAGCAGTTGTGCCTGCCGCCGGAGACTGGATGTGCCGATGACGGCACCGGCGGGGATATCCGCCAGCGATGAAATTTTCTGATTGCAGACCAGCACATCGGCGGGGTTTTCACGCATAGGAACGGCGGTAACGGTCAGACCCGGCGTTTGTGCCGTCGGCAGGTCTTTGAAACTGTGAACGGCGATATCAGCCCTTTTTTCCAGCAGCGTCTTTTCAATTTGCGTCGTAAAAAATCCCACGCCTTCCAGCTTCCACAGGGGTTCGTCGGTATTCTGGTCGCCCGCGGTGGCGACAGGGTTAATTTCTATTTTCAGGTCGGGGTGTTTTTCCTTGAGCATTCGTATTACGTGCTTCGTCTGCACCAAAGCCAGGACTGAACCTCGCGTAGCGATCCGCAAGGCCTTCATTGTTTTTCCTTTTCGTCAGCAGAAGACAGAAACAATTTGCCGACTAATTGAGCGGCCTGAACCTTGTCGGCGTCCAGTCCGCCGGCGCCTGTTTCTTTGAGATATTGAATCGGACGGTGTATTAATTTCCGCGCCAGGCCCCGGGCGAATTGTTCGAGCCGCTGCTGGTCCTTTTTCGCAAAATACCGGCGATAGCGTCCGGCGTAGCGCTGCGCCTCGGACAGAATTTCATCCGTCAACTGCGTAATCGCCACGGCGGTATCAAGAGAATCGAGCCATTTGGCGAACTGTGCGGTGTGTTGTGCGATAATTTTCCGTGCCGGTTCAATCCAAACGGCACGGGCGGCGCGATTTCGTTCGACCTGTTCGCTGAGCTGTTCGATATTCATCAATTCCACATTCGTCAGTTTGCCCACCTGCGGTTCGACATCCCGCGGCACAGCCAGATCGATGATTAAAATTTGTTTTTTCCGCTGAGAAAGATAGTATCCAGCCTGAGAGGCCGTCAAAATCGGCGTGGGGCTTGCCGTTGAAAAAATCACAACATCCGCATCGAGCAGAAATTCCGGAATTTGCTTGAGAGGTGTTGCGCAGGCATTTTTCAGTTGGTCCGCCAGAGCTTTGGCCGATTGAAACGTACGGCTGGCGACAGTCAATTTTGCGACGTTTTCTTTTTGGAGGTATTTTGCCACCAGGGCCGCATTTTCGCCGGCACCGACCATGAGGACATTCGCTTCAGACAGGTTCACCTTTTCCCGTATCGCTTCAATCGCGGCCAAGGTCAGCGATACCGCGCCAGAGGTGACTTTGGTTGTCTGGCGAACGGCTTTGGAAACACGAAACGCCGCATGCAGGAGTTTATGGAAGAAAAACCGGATTGTACCGCAATCGACAGATAGTGAGTAGGCATCTTTAAGCTGGCGGACAATCTGGTTTTCGCCGAGCATCTGGGATTCCAGCCCCGCCGCAACACAAAATAAATGTTCCACCGCAGCAATATCTTCCGAGACCTGACAATATTGCCGCCACACAATCAGCATTGCAGGGGCGATATCGAACAAAGCTCTTTCGACGAGAATTTGCGGATTGATGCTGTCGGGATAATTCAGATAAATTTCCGTCCGGTTGCAGGTGCATAATACTATCGCTTCAATGGTATTATCTGTGGACTTGAGATGGTTTAACACCGCCCGCTGCTGGGAATCGTCCAGACAAACCGTTTCCCGCGCCTCCAAAGGAGCCGTATGAAAATTTACACTGAAGCATATCAACCGCATAAGCGGCCAGTATATCACATTTTTGCCTGGATTCAATGGATTACTTATTGATATCCAGAGTTATTCATTTATATCGTTGAACTACAAATTTACATAGGCCAAAGAATATGCGGCAGAATCCAGAAGAAGGGATGTATTTCACTGGAGGTTTCGAATTTATTTAATTGGCTTCAAAATTTGATAATTTTAGTGCGGCTGACACTTGGAAGACCGGATCATTCTTTCACGATTTCGACGCTGCAGCGCGGAATGGCATCCAGAAACAATCTGCCGTAGGATTTTGTCACGATGCGGCTGTCGAGAACGACGACTATTCCCATATCGGTTTTATTGCGAATGAGTCTGCCGAAGCCCTGCTTGAACTTGATAATCGCCATGGGAAGCTGGTACGCATAGAACGGATTTTCGCCTTTCGCTTTCAGGGCCTCGATGCGTCCTTCGATGAGGGGATGGCTGGGGACGGCGAAGGGCAGCCGGACGAGAATGACATTGGAAAGACTTTCGCCCGGCACGTCCACGCCCTGCCAGAAACTGTCGGTTCCGAACAGGACGCTGCGCATATCCTGTTTAAACATATCGAGAAGCCGGACGCGATCGAGGCCTTCGCCCTGCACGAGCATTTGCATATTCTGCTCCTGCATCCACGGACGCAGGCGGTCGCTGACGGCCCGCAGCATCTGGAAGCTGGTGAACAGCACAAACGCGCGTCCGTCGCTTTTGAGCAGGTATTTGCGGATTGCATCGACAGCTCGTTCGGCAAATGTTTTATCGTTAGGGTCGGGCATATCAGCCTGAATGTAAAGCGTGACCTGTCTCTGGTAATCAAAGGGCGAACCCGCCTTGAGCGAGAGATATTCATCCAGCCCCACCCGCGAGGCAAAATATCCGAAGCCGTCTTCCTGCGGTCCGCAACTAAGCGTTGCGCTGGTCAGCACCGCCGAGTCGCAGTTATCAAATAAAACCGCCCGGATATACGGGGCAGCGTCAATGGGTGCGCTTCGCAGCATTAGGCGGCCGTTGCGGTTTTGCTCCTGCTCGACCCAATAGACAAACCCTTCCTTCGACTGCGTCATAAATTCCGTCAACTCCTGTTCCATCGCCTGACATCGCTGGGCGAATTGCTGGAGTTCGTGTTTCTCGTCGGCGTCTTCGGTCGTTTTGGCCAGTTTAGCTAAAGCCAAACGAAGTTTGTGGAGAGGCGCGTTCAGGGTATTCGGCACAAACCCGGCCGGACAGCGGGCCGTCGCGGCGTCGGCCTGAGCGGCCATCCACTTTTGCACCTGCGCAAAAAATACCTGAGACGCCGTTTTGCAAAATCGAACCAGCGACTGACAATCGTCCGCACCTTTGATATACACCAGCAGTCCTCTGCCTTTGCGCTGACTGTAAAGACGGTCAAGAAAATACAATACGCCTGCCTGGCTGACTTCGATACCGAATTGGTCTTCGGCAACGTGTTCGAGGTTATGGGCCTCGTCGATGATGACGCGTGTATAGTCCGGCAACAGCCCGGCGGCCCCTTCGGCTTTGATAACAAGATCGCTGAATAATAGGGCGTGATTAGCCACGATGATGTCGGCGGATTCGAGGTTTCGCCTGGCCCGCTGATAAAAACAAATCGGAAACGACGCACAGCGGCGTCCGCGACAATTACCGTGTTCGCTCTGGACGGCCTGACGCACCGCGAAAGACGGAAGAAATTCGAGTTCGCTGAAAACACCTTCTTCGGTCTGTTTCGACCACGCCTCAATCCGCGTCAATTCCTGTCCGTCGTCATCGAAGAGGCTTGCCTGTCGTTTCTTCGCATAGTCCAGTCGACGACGGCAGAGATAATGATTGCGTCCCATCGCCGGCCGCCAAGTAAATCCCTGTTCGAGCAGACGGGAAAGAAAAGGAATGTCTTTTTGAATCAGCTGCTGCTGAAGATTGATAGTATAAGTGCTGATGATGATGGGGCTGTTTTTCTGCAGGACCTGGTCGATGGCGCCCGCCAAATAGGCGAAACTTTTTCCGACTCCCGTTCCCGCTTCGGCGACCAGATGCCGCCCCTGCCGCAGGGCCTGCTGTACCACCCGGGCCATTTCCAACTGCTGGGGCCGGCTTTCAAAACTATTCCATGCCCGGGCGACCAGTCCTTCATCGCCCAGAAGTTTTTCCGCATCCAGTCCATGTGTCGACGAAAACGCGATCACCTCTGCTCCATCAGATTATCAAAAATTTTTACGGCTGATTAGGGTCCTTGGCCGTATCCTTAATCCCGGGATTTTCCGACACGGACAATACATTCGGTTCTTTGACCTCGCTTTGGGCCAAGGGGATTTGGGGCACAGGCGCCGCGGGAGCGATGACGTCGGACAGCATTTTTACCGCCGGGTTATAGGGTATTAATGAGTTGGCTTTGGCAATCGCCTCCTGAGCTTTTGAAACTTTTCCATCCTGCCAGAGCATATACGCCGCCAGAAACGCCAGTTCTCCGCTTTGGCTGCGTTCCTGACAAGCGGTTATTTCAATGATACGGTTCTCAAATGTATCCCGGTCGGACATCATCGCCGTCAGGTCGATTTTCTGAGTGACCAGTTGCGGTTTCAGGATGAGTATTTGATTGAGATAATAGGCGCTGCTCATATATTCGCCTGCGGCAAAGAGCGACCAGACCTGGCCGATATACGTCTCGGCGTTTTCCGGCTGCCAGACGGCTGCCAGCGCGAAACTGTCTGCGGCTTTGTAAAATTTTCCCTCTTTTAAGAACTGCTGGGCGGCGGCCATATATTCGAAGGCTTTGGCCTCGGCCAGATTCGCGAAAGTTTTATACCTGCCTTTGGGGCTGGATGCGCCGGCTAAACTGCCTTTCATTTCATCCTTTTGAGCGTCCTGTTTTGTCTCAACCTCTTTTTGACGAGTCGCTTCCTCTTCCTTTTGTTTCAATTCGTCAGCCAATTGGATACGAATCTGTTCATATCGATTGGGCTGAATCTCTTTTTCATCCGGTTTGTTTTTCAGGTCATTTTCCGGTTTATTCTGCTCGAGGGGCGGCAGCAGCAATTCCGGTTTCAGGGGGTCATTGTTTTCATTTTGAATTGTTTTTTTGTCCAAAATACTTTTTTCATTTATTCTGGCCCTAAGCATATCGTCCGCCTGGCTTTGTTTCATCTGTCGCTGGAGAATCAACGCCAAGTCGCTGGGAGGAGACGATAGCGGTCTTTGCTGCATGCCAAACGGTGTATTCATAATCTGGGGAAGAGATACCGCCATTGAAGTATCAGGGCCGCTGCGCAGAGGCGACAGCGGAGCGACAAAAGCACCCTGGATATCCCGGCCCGCCGTGGATGCGATCGTTCGTCGGGGGTCATAATACTGCCCATAAATTCCCGGATTACGATTCTGCGTTACCGGGTCTCCTCCCGCGCGGCGCAGGAAGTTATCCACCGAACTGGAGGAGGATGTTTGAGTATAATAGCTGGAGCCATAGGGCACGACGCCGCGGAATTGACGCCCGCCGCCGACATTGCCGGTCACTACCGCGTTTCCCTCCGATACATATGTGGATGACGGATTCGGCACCAGACCGCTGCGCGTGGAGCTGGGAACCTTCGTAGGAGAGCTAATGGGGGACTGTGCTGGGGCATTCCCCGTCGCGGCGCTATTATATCCGGCAACTAAAATAACTATCATCACCAATACTGTCTGTTTCATACGCACCTCTAAGAAGTCGGAAACTTACCCGATTTTTCCAGTTTTTCTCTTCCATTTTTCCTGTTCTATCAGCGATATTTGGGTCTTTCGGCCCATTTCAATTTACCGGCCAGCGTGTCCCACTGCGTTCGTGTCGGGTTGTTGACCACAAGAAACCGGCCTTCATGTTTTTCCACCACAATTTCGTCATCCGGAACCAGGTTCTGCTGGACATGACCGTCGAGAAGCAACGTCGTATGGTCGTTAACCCGCAGCGGACGAATCTGCACCCGGCTGGCGGCATCGATGACAATCGGCCTGAAACTGAGCGAATGCGGACAAACCGGGGTAATTACGATTGCTGATAAATCGGCTGCGAGGATGGGGCCGCCCGCCGAAAGATTATATGCCGTTGAGCCAGTCGGTGTTGATAAAATTACACCATCTCCGACGCAGCCGGCCAACGGCTGACCGTCCACTTCAATCTTTAATTCTATCATATTAAATGGCGTACCGGCTGAGATGACCACGTCATTGACGGCTTTGGCGGTCCAAAGTGATTTCTGTCCGCGATATAATTCACAGCGAAGCACCATTCTTTTTTCGACAAGAGACTTATCTTTACAGATACGTTCAAACAGGGTTTCCAGTTCCTCGACACTGAATTCCGCCAGGAAGCCCAGCTTGCCGACATTGACACCGATGACGGGAACTTCACTTTCACAAAGCAGTCTTGCCGCGCCCAGAATTGTCCCGTCACCGCCGAAGACAACCGCGAAGTCCGCCTGCCGCAGCGTTTCAACCTGACAATTTCCATCCATGCAGTTGGCCAGTATCTGAGCCTTGTCTTTGGCAAAACGCAAAAATTGTTCCATTGCCCTGGTTGCCTCGGGCCTTCTGGGGTCCGCAAACAAAATTAATTCTGGTTTTGACATATTTTTCCTGTATTGTCTCAGGCAGATACTTATTCTTATTCTTTCGACCTGATTTTGGTTCTGGATAAGTTCTTTACGGTCTGGGCGAGTTTTGCCGCAGTCAGCCCCATCCAATCAAGCTGACGATCCCTGCAAGCGGCAGGGATAAACTTATCCGGCCCGGCCAGTAAAACCGCCCGTCCAATAGCCGCCTTCATTACGATATTATCAGACGCATGCGCTTTTCGCACCGCCTGTTCCAGCACGGCCGAGCCAAAACCGCAGGCCAAGCCGTGGTCTTCGGCGAGAATGACGGTTTTATCCTGAGCAAATAATTCCACAATCGCGTCGTCGGCCGGCTTGGCAAATCGCGCATTAACAACCCCGATTTCAATCTCTTCCTGTCTGAGAATGTCGGCCGCTTTTAAGGCCTCTCTCAAGATGGAGCCAACAGCCACAATGATAATTTCGCCCGAAGTCTGCCGGACAAAAACACTTTTACCGCTTTCAAACGGTGTCGCCGGAGGCTGCTGCGGCCCGTGCGAATGAACACTGTCTTTGGGATAGCGGATGGCGATGGGTTTGTTTACCGCAGCGGCGTAATCCAGTGCCGCCCTGAGGTCCGGCTCATCAGCCGGGCAGAGAATTTCCATGTTCGGCAGCATTCGCATATAACCGATATCCAGAAAACCATGATGAGTTGGGCCGTCTCCGCCAACAGCGCCGGCACGGTCGATACAGAAAACCACCGGCAGGTTCTGCAGCGCAACTTCCTGGAAAATCTGGTCGAAACCGCGCTGCAAAAAGGTGGAATAAATACAGACCATTGGTTTCAATCCCTGTTTGGCCAGTCCCGCCGCGATATCCACCGCAGTGCTTTCGGCGATACCAACATCGATACAGCGATTCGGAAAGGCCTTGCGGAATTTATTCAGCCCTGTACCATCGGCCATCGCGGCGGTAATCGCGATGACTTTGTCGTTCCTGGTTCCCAGGTCCACCAAAGCGTCTCCAAATGCCTCAGTGAAGAAACGTTCACCCGGCGCGGCAGCGACGCCTGCTTCGCCGTTCAATTCAAACGGCCCGGTGCTGTGGTATTTTCGCGGGTTGTCGTCGGCAGGCGTAAACCCCTTGCCTTTTTTGGTATAGACATGAAGAATCACCGGGCGATCCAATTCTTTCAAGGCCTTGAACAACTGAATCAGCGAGGGAATATCGTGTCCATCCACTGGTCCAAAATACGGGATGTTCAGACTTTCAAACAACCGGCTGGGTGAAATGGCCATCCGCAGGGTCTTTTTGAAATTTTCCAGCGCCCCTTCCATTTTGCGTCCAATGACGGGTAGATGGTCGAGGATACGGGTGGTAGTTTTGCGGATGTCTTCGTAGGTATGGCTGAGACGAACACCGGAGAGGAATTTCGCAATTGCTCCCTGTGTGACGTCAATCGCCATCGAATTGTCGTTAAGCACCACCAGCATCTGCCGTTTGACTAATCCCAGATTATTCAGCGCCTCAAACGAAAGTCCATTAACAATGCTGGCGTCGCCGACCAGCGCAACGATTTTCTCGTCCGTCCCCTTTTGCTGCGTTCCCAGGGCCATTCCCAGCGCCGTAGCAATGGAGGTGCCGGCGTGGCCTACGGCAAAGACATCGTAAGGGCCTTCCGCGGGGTTTGGGAAACCGCTTAGACCACCCTCCTGGCGAAGCTGCTCGAACCGGTCCTTGCGACCGGTCAGGATTTTATGCGCATAGCACTGATGGCCCACATCCCACAACAGTCTGTCTTTGTCGAACTCAAACACACAATGCAGCGCAATGGTCAACTCGACAATGCCCAGATTGCTGGCTAAGTGTCCGCCAGTGCGACTGACCGACTGCGTAATGGCCTCGCGTATTTCGACGGCAAGCTGATTCAGCTTTTCAGCCGAGAGGTTTTTTAAATCCTGCGGCCCGTGTATAGTATCTAATATTTTATCCATTCTTTTCTGTCATTAAAAAAATTTCGTCGTTTCCCATTGGTGCAAACGCTATTGTTAATTTTTCAGATTCGATTTATTTTCGAACATCAGAGTTTTATCCTCGACATTGCCCGTCCCTTTTATTTCCACTCTGTCGGGCCAGACCTGGAGCGTCGCCCATGTTTTTCCGCTGCTGTCGTTGACGACGGCGGGCAGCGTCAGGTAATGGATGCCGTTTTGCTGCGCGTATCCGCCGGCGTGATTATGCCCGCACAGATACGCCCGCACACAGCCGTGTTGTTCGAAGATTTCCCGTGCTTTTTCGGCGTTCCATGCGGTGTGCTTATCTGTATCGGGCCACAAACGCAAATGGCCGAATACAACCACATCCTGATTTTTCTTTTTTGCATCCGCCAGCACTTCGTCCAGCCAGACAAGTTGTTTATTGCCGAGGCCGCCGTTATACGGCTGGGCGTTCGGCCGTTTTTGTTCTGTCAGATTCCGGAGCACTTCTTCGGCCTTCTTATACGGAGCGCTATCTTTGGGCCAACCGCCCTGTATCGCCATATCCTGCGTATCCAGCACTATAAATCGAACGCCTTTTTTTTCAAACATATAATAGCCGCGTTCCAGTTCCAGCCTTTTGAGCAGCTTGCGCCGACCGATGCCTTCAAAATCATGATTGCCCAGCACATGGTAATGCGGGCAATTTATTTTGTCATAGACCGTCAGGACATAATCCAGGTCCCGGCCGGCGTTATCCGAGCCGTCGATGAGGTCACCCAGTTGAATCGCAAAATCCACATACTGCTGATTGCACTGCCGGACAAAAAAGACCAGCCCGGCAAGACTGTTACGATAATACCGTCCGTCTTTGGTATCTTTGTCGGCGTACTGCACATCCGCAATGGCGGAAAAAGTCAGCGGCTTAGGTTGGGTCGCGCATCCCGCCATTATCACCGCTGTGATTATAAGTATCCAATATATTTTCATTCATCATTATTCGCTAAGAATCATTTATTTCTATTCAGCAGTTTTTGCGCCACCTGCCGGAGGATATCGGCTTCGCCGCCGAATCGGTCAATCGCATCCACCGCCTCGCGGGTCAATTCAGCGGCAACTTTTTGCGCCTCTTTAAGTCCAACCAGCGACGGATACGTCAGTTTGCCCTGCTGCTTGTCTTTCCCTGCGGTCTTTCCCAATTGTTCACTTATGGCGGTTTCGTCGAGAATATCGTCGGCAATCTGGAAACACAGTCCGATTTTGAGGCCGTATTGGAGCAATTCTTCAAGTTCTTTTTCTTTCGCACCGCCGGCAATCGCTCCCAGGCCGGTCGCGGCCGCAAACATCCGGGCAGTTTTATTGATATGGATATGCCGCAGCAAATCCATCGTTCCCTGTGTATGTTCGGCCATAAAGTCCGCCATCTGGCCGGCAATCATCCCTGCCGGTCCCGCCGATTGCGCCAGCAAGCGAATCATTCGTGCTCCCATTTTGGGGTTTTCGACGCCATCGGTCAAAATCTCAAAGGCCAGTGTCAGCAGAGCGTCGCCGGTCAGGATGGCAGTCGCTTCGTCGAATTGTTTATGGCAGCTCGGCCGGCCCCGCCGAAAATCGTCGTTATCCATCGCCGGCAGGTCGTCGTGAATCAGCGAATAGGTATGAACCATTTCAATGGCCGCAGCCGCCAGCAGCGCCGCTTCACTGACTTGCCCGCTAACCAGTTCGCAACACCACAATACCATGGCCGAGCGGATTTTTTTGCCGGGACTGAAAAGCATATATTCCATCGCCTCTTTGAGCCGAGGGGGAATCTCCGTCTGGTCGGCCAGAATCTGCCGGAGTGTTTTCTCCGTCATCGCCGCCTTTTGGCTCAATTCTGTGTCAAAATCCGCCTGCTGCATCCAAATTCGCCTTAATCCGTCACAATTCTGGACTTTTTCCCGAAAAGTAATATTATAACCACTTTCATGGCTGTGGACAGCCCCAAAGTGAAAAATTGATTCCACCTTTGGTCTTTTTTGTCCGGATGTAAATAACAGATAAAATGAAACCAAAATCGAAAATTTTGATTCTGGGCGTGACTGCTGTGGGTAAGGGGACACTGGCTTTTGAGTTAGCCAAACGCTTAGACGCCGAGATTATCAGTGTGGATTCGATGAAGGTCTATCGCCGGATGGACATCGGTACGGCCAAGCCGTCCGCCGAGCGGCGAAAGCAGGTGCCGTATCATTTGCTTGATGTGGTTGAGCCGAGCGAATCGTTCAGCGTGGACCGGTTTCTGGAATTGACGTCACAGGCGGCCCAGAAGATTCAATCCGCCGGGAAAACCGTCATTGCCTGCGGCGGGACAGCGATGTATATCAAGGCGATGTTGTACGGGCTGTTTGAAGGCCCGGCCTGTGACCCGGCGATTCGCAAAAGGCTTAAGGCCGAAATTCAAACTCTCGGACTTGTGGAATTACACAAGCGACTGGCCGCGGTTGACCCGCAGGCCGGCGGACGGATCCATCCCAACGACGAAAAACGGATTGTTCGCGCGATGGAGGTCTATGAATTGACGGGAAAGCCCATTTCCGACCTGCAGCGGCAATGGTCGGCCCCGATGTCGGACAATTGGTTTGTGATTGGTCTGCGCCGGCTCAAAGAAACCGAGAGCAAACGCATTAATTTGCGCGTCAGACGAATGGTGGAACAGGGGCTTTTGGAAGAGGTCAAATCACTGCTGGCTGAACCCGCACCTCTGAGTCAGCAGGCCCGCGTTGCCATCGGCTATGCGGAAATGATTGAACATCTGGAAGGGAAATTATCGCTCGACGACGTGGTGGAGAAAATCAAAATCAACACACGTAAATTAGCCAAGGCGCAGCGGACATGGTTTAAGACGTTTGGCAATGTGAATTGGCTGGATATTGCCGCAGAGGCTACAGACGAAGCTATTCTGGGCGAAACGATTTCTCTGTTGTCAAATGCGGAATAGACAGATATAATTTTAAAAACTCGGAAAATATTCACAGGAAATTCAGCAATGAGATTCATTCATCGGACTATTATGTTTTTGACCGCGGTTGTTTTTGTCTGTCCCTTATTCGCCGCCGAAGGACAATTCTCTCCATTTGTGATTCCGGCCCAGTGCGACCCGAATTCGGAAATCCAATCTCAGTACTCACCCCTTGCCAAACAGGACAGGCTTTCGGTCAAAGAAAATCACTTTTATTCCTCCAGAGGGCGTGTCCGGCTGTGGGGCGTGAATTTTTCATTCGAGGCCAATTTCCCTTCGTACTCCGACGCCAAGCAGATTGCCGAACGCTTAGCGAAGGCTGGAATCAACGCCGTGCGTCTGCATCACATGGATACCGCCACCTGGCCCCGCGGCATCTGGGATGCCGACGGCAGCACGCTTTGTCCCGAAGCTATCGACAGGCTGGATTATTTTATCGACCAATTAGCCCAGCACGGTATTTATGTTGACCTGAATCTTCACGTCGGCAAAGAACACAGTAAAACTCTTAACCTGCCGGAGCCGCCGGAGAATTATGACAAGATGGTGAGCCTTTTTGTGCCGCAGATTATCGAGGCCCAGAAAATTTACGCCCGCCGGCTGCTCGAACATCAAAACAAGTATCGTCCCTGGCGTTATGCCGACGACCCGGCGATTGCGATAGTGGAAATCACCAATGAAAACAGTTTATTTATGTGGTCCGCGCCGTGGGTATTGCCCGCCCTGCCGCCATTTTACGCCGGTATTTTACAGGAAAAATATAATCGCTGGCTCAAAGCCAAATACGGCTCGACGGAGAAACTGACTGCCGCCTGGTCGGCCGGTTCCACCGTTTTGGGGGATAATCTGCTGCGCAATAGTGATTTTGGAAATGTATCGCCTGATAAAACTGTCCTCGATAAATGGAGACTGGAACAGCACGATAGGGCCAAGGCTGAAATCGCGGCGACTGTCTTTGAGAAACAAAAGTGCCTGTGTATCCGGCCGGTGCAGATTGACGGGACCGAATGGCATCTGCAACTCAACCAGCAAAATCTTTCTATTCGCAAAGACCAGAATTATACCGTCGAACTTCAAATCACCGCGGCAAAGGAGCGCCCTGTGACGATCAGCGTCATTCAGGCCAATTCGCCGTGGAAGAATCTGGGTTTGTATAAAATAATTTCAGCGGGGCGGGAATGGAAGCAAGTGCGGCTGGCTTTTACCGCAACCGACAGCGATGATAACGCCCGAATCAATGTGGTGTTCGGCAATAATGATGTGCCGATTTATCTTGCGGCGATAGCACTTCGGCCGGGAGCGGATTTTGGGCCGGGCAAAGATGAATCCATCGAACAGAGTACGGTCCGCGTTTTCGGTGAGATTGAGTCCGAGGCCCGGCAGCTTGACCGGCTGATGTTTCTGGCCGAGACGGAAAAGGCATTTTTCGATGCAATGCGCAATTATCTCAAAAAAGACCTTGGCTGCAAGGCGATGATTACCGGCACAATTGTTTTTGGCCCGCTGGGTTTGTACGCGCAGTCGGATATGGATTTTATTGACGCTCACGCTTATTGGCAGCATCCACAATTTCCACGTAAATCGTGGGACCCGAATGACTGGCTGATAGAACAGAAGGCGATGAGCGATTATCCGGAAGAATCGACGCTGATGAAGCTGGTGGCGGAGCGTCTGTCCGGCAAGCCCTTCACTGTCACGGAATACAATCACCCCGCCCCGCTGGACAGCCAGGCTGAATGCGTGCCGATGATTGCATCCTTTGCCGCGTCGCAGGACTGGGACGGCGTATGGCTCTATACCTACTCGCACACCAACACCAATTGGGGCCGTGATTTTATGAACAGCTACTTTGACATCGATAGCAATCCGGCCAAATGGGGTTTTGTCCCGGCCGGGGCGGCGATATTCCGACAGGAAGGAATTGCCCCGCTTCAAAGCCGCCAGGTTTTTGCCTGCGGCTCCGACATCGAAGATATCGCATTGAATCACTTGATGTATCAGGGGAAGTTACTGCGTATCGCGGAAAATCAATTTTGGAAAGAAAAACCCATTCCTATTGATAAACGGCTTGAGGCCAGCTTTAACCGCTCACCCGGGATGGCTGAAATTCGCCCCCTGATGCATTCCGACATTACCTGGTTTGCTGATCAGCAAGAAAAATGTTATCTGGCCCAATCCCCCAAATGTATCGTGATTGCCGGGCACTCTGCAAACATGCTTCAGGCAACCGATGGATTATGCAAACTATCCGGTCCATCTCTTTCCACAATCACTGTAACCCCACTGGATAATCAATATCTCGACCGCAGCGATGCTATCCTTCTTACCGCCTGCGGACGATGTGAAAATACAGGGATGCAATTTTCCGCCGACCGGCAGACGGTAGGGAGAAACTGGGGTACAGGGCCGGTGCGGATTGAAACCGTCGAGGGAACGATTGATTTGGCAAAAATCCTGAAAGAGACAGGTGCAATAAAAGTCTTCGCCCTGAATCCCGACGGCACAAAGAAAATTGAAGTGCCCGTTGTCGCCGGCAAAATCGAGATGTCGGCCAAATACGGGACGATGTGGTACCTGACTACAAAGTAAAAAGGAAAAGGGGAAAAGGGAAAATCGGCAAAGCTTTTATATTTTTGCCTTTTCATTTTTGATATTTGATTTTGCCGTAATGCCGATGGAGACGATATACAGCCGGCCGACGGGACGGTGAATTTGTCCGTTGATAAAGAATCCCTGCTTGGCGGCGACGAAGCTGACCGTCGCGGTTGCCTCGATACACACCGGCAAAGGGTCGCCGCTATCGCAATCCAGGCCGGAAGGAATATCTACCGACAAGATGGGAACACCCGCGGCATTGAGACAACTGATTAAGGCCGCAAAGGGGCTGGATAATTCACCTTTGAATCCTGTGCCGAAAATCGCATCGACAATCAGATTACATCCTCGGCACAAATCACGAATCTGCGTATGGATTTTGTTTTCAACCATATCAAGGTCAATCATCGGGATACCCATTTTTTCACAGATTTGAAAATTAATTAATGCCTCGCCCTGCAACCTCCGGCGCGGGGCACAGAGGATGATTTGTGTACCGACGCCGTGATTGGCCAGATGGCGGGCGATAACGAAACCGTCGCCGCCGTTGTTGCCAGCGCCGCAAAAAATGGAAACGGCGGGATTGGTTTTGCTCGTCAGCATTTCTATTGCAATTTCGGCGGCACTGCGGCCGGCGTTTTCCATCAGCGTCGTGCCGGGAACGCCCATTGCATTGATGGCCCATGCGTCATAATCCCGCACTTGCCGGCGGGTCAGAACCGCGTGTTTTTGACTATTAAACAGTTCCCATGATTTCATAACACCGATTATAGCCTGTCCCGCCAAAACGGTCAATTGACTTTCGGCCGCACCGACGGTACAGTGAGTGAAAAGTGAAATAATTGGATGCTTTTGCCGTATGCATATTCTCTTAACCAATGACGATGGGATTTTTGCCGTGGGCCTGGCTGCGATGTATAAACGCCTGCTGACTCTCGGACGGGTGACGGTCGTGGCTCCCTCCAATGTTCAGTCCGGCGCGGGCCACAGTATCTCGCTGCGTGAACTGACCTGCCGGAAGCTGCAAATCGAAGGTCAATTCACCGGATTCAGCGTCGATGGCTCCCCCGCCGATTGTGTCAAGCTGGCGGTCAATCAGATTGCGGCTGACGACCCGGTTGACCTGGTGATTTCGGGTCTCAATTACGGCGCCAACGTCGGCATCAATGTTTTTTATTCGGGGACGGTGGCGGGGGCGATTGAAGCGGCGTTTTACAATCTGCCGGCCATCGCCGTCAGCGCCGCGATGGAGGAACCGTGGAACGCCGAGGCGGCCGCTGGCTGGGCGCTGCGGGTCATTGAGCAAATTCTGCCCATCGAACCCCGACAGGTCGTGAGTCTTAATATTCCGCAAATGTCGAAAGGTACGCCGCGGGGCGTTAAGGTCGTCGAACAATCGACCAGCGGTTTTGATGAATCCTACGAAATACTCGAGCAGAAAGAGGGCCATGCGGTGTATCGGCTGGCCGGCGGCAGTCACAGAGACAAACACAGCGAAACTCACTGGACGGATACAACGGCGCTGACGGCGGGATACATTACGCTGACGTCTCTTCGGCTGGATTTAACCGCACCGACAGGCAACGAGCGGCTTAAAGAAAAAAAGATTCAATTGAAATAATAGTTGGAAACAGGGAGCGGTTATGTTTAATCCGTTTGAAACCCCGTGGCTGCTGTTAATCATCGGTATTGTAATTCTCGCAAGCGGAAGCTGGATTCGCAATAATCTGTCGCCCAGAAAAGGCCTTTGGCTGATTTTGGCCGGCATCGTAATTATGGCAGGCGCATTAAGCCTGGATTATGCGGTAAAGACGGATTATGAACAGATTCGCGGGCTGATTGATACGTGCAGAAAAGCCGCGGTCGCCGGCGAGGCCCGCCCGATTGAGCCGTGTATTTCCGAACATTATCAGGACAGCGGACACTCCAGCAAGTCCGCTTTTTTGAACGACGCCAAAAGAATCCTGAAAACAGCCGGGATTTCCAGAATTCGTTTTCGGTCGCTGACGTTTCAGATTTCTCCCCCCACCGCGAAGGCTGCTCTTGCCATGACTATTTTTTTAGACCCCCAGAAATCCGCGATTGCCGCAGGCGGTTTATTCTTTGTTGAGATGAGTGTGCATTTTCAGAAGGAAAACAACCGCTGGACTATTATCTCCGCTGAAATCGAATCGGTCAATAATGAACGGACAAACTGGAATATTGCACATTAAAAAAACAGCCCGTCCCGCACAAAGCGGACCGGGCCGACAGAGGTCTGTTCGGAATCAATCCATTTTAAACGGACGCTTTAGTCAAGGTTTTTCGCTGTTCGAGGATAGCTTCAATTTTTTCCAGCAGCTCGCTCAAATCGAATGGTTTAACGATGTAGTCATCGATGCCGCATATGTTGGCCCTGGCGATATCCTGCGTCTGGCTTCGGGCGGTGAGCATAATCACCGACGGATCCATTCCCCATGGCTGTTTGCGAAGCAGCTCCAGCATCTCCAGACCATTCATCACTGGCATAATAACGTCCAATAAAATCACGTCGGGTTTTTCCTCCGCCGCGACTTTCAGCCCGTCACTGCCGTTGTGAGCAGTCGTTACCTGGAAATCGTTCATTTCCAGCCGGTCTTTGAGTGTCTGGACAATATTGGGTTCATCGTCCACAACCAGAATTTTTGTTTTCTGCGTTTTTTTCTTGAGTCCGAAAAAATCGAACATATTGCCATCTCCATCGGGAACAGTGGGGTTCTTTATCCGGCAAGCAGCGGCGCCAGCCCCTTTCTGGCCGCTGTTTCCAACCCGTTTTTGTCCGCGCCATCTTGAGGCCACAGGCTCATTCCGAGCATCGGCACAATCGGGATACCGATAAAGTGTTTTTTCACAAAATTCAGTAAATTCATCTCAATTTTATGCCGGACGGACTCGAAGGTCTGTCGGCCACAGTCATTGATAATAAACACCATTTCGTTGTCACCCGTCTGTAAAGCGATATCCATATCGCTGGCCATGAAAAATCGGCTCTGTGTCAGCAGTTCCGCGATGATTTTTCCCGCGGCCTGCCGCAGAGGGACATCGCTTTTTTCACTCATCTCGAACGTAACCAGCAGTATTCCCATTCGAAAATGTCGCTGCTGATTGGCGGCGATAACTATATCAATATGCCTTTGCAGAATCCGGCTCACGTCGATTTTGGGCAGTGAAAAGAAGAAGCGACTTCCGTGTTCCGACTGGCTTTCGAGCCACAGGGTTCCGCCATGGACGGCAATGATTCCTTTGCAAATCGCCAATCCCAGTCCGCTGCCTTTGGAGCCAGGGCCGGCCTGGCGGGCAACCTGATAAAACTTGGTAAATATCTGTTTTTGCAACTCCAAGGAAATGCCCACACCGGTATCGGCTACCTCGGTCACGATATCCGACCCGCGGTCGTGAACGCTTATCGTGACGGCGCCGCCGACGGGCGTATATTGAATGGCGTTTCGCAGCAGATTTGTCAACACCTGCCGAATGCGTTTGACATCCGCATAAACCGGACAAACATCCGTCTCGACCTCACAAGTCAGGGTGATGCCGGCCGATTTTGCAGTTTCTTCGAATTCCTGCGACACATTCTGTACCAGCGAGCCCATGCTCATTACCTTCTGGGTAATAGGCATATTGCCCGCTTCCAGTTTGGCAATGTCCAACAAGTCATTAATTAAATCTGCGAAACGATGGCAATCGTTGTCCATCATCTCGAGGTATTGTCGGGTCTTGTCGTTAATTTTGCCTGTGACGCCGGCCATGATATTGGATACGGAATTCTGAATGCCTGTCAGCGGCGTACGCAGTTCGTGCGAGATGGCAGCGATAAATTCCGACTTGGTGGCCTCTGCGGCTACTTCGTTGGTTATGTTTCTTATCGTCAGCACCCAGCCGAGCATTTGTCCCCAGTCACTGTTGAGCACCGACCAGCGAACATCCAGCAGAGAAGCTGAACCGGATTTGATTCGGAATTGTCCGTTCGTTTGACCGGCGGACTGGCCGGAGAACGTCATCAGGGCGCGAAAACCAAGCTGGTCCAGTATTTGTCCGACGGTTTCGAGATCAGCTTGTTTTTCCAAACCGAGCATTTCCCGTGCAGCCGGGTTGGCTAATTCGATTCGGCCCCGCGTATCCAGAATAATCAATCCCTCCATCATGACCTTGAGCGCCTGCTCGAATTTCTGAGCGGTAGCGACAACCACGGGAGCGGTTGTTTGCTGCAGTAAATTAATTCGCTCATCGGCACTTTCAGTCACTTCTTTTTGTATCCGGTTGAGCATCTCCTGCAATCCTTCGACATCGTCGGCCAGCGCTCGTAAAAGCTGATCACGATTTAGTAAAATCGGCTGATCAGACTCGTCCGTCCGCACCCCGACGGTTTCGGCCCCTTGTGAAACCATCTGATGAAAAACTTCCTGTACGGACGTCTCACTGTCAACCACCACATCACATTGGCCATATACCACAGGAATGTCTTTTATGATTTCAGCTATTCTGGCCACGTTTTTTCCTTTCTACAGGTCTTATTTTTATCTGGCTTTGCATATTGTAGGATATCACAGCCATAGTGCTGTCTCTGTATCGACAGAAAAGCGGGGTGATTTAAGGATATACGATGAAAAGAATGTATGGATTCCCGACAACCGAAACAGGCCGGCGCAGGGGGTGTCCGTCAGAAAACAAACACCTATAAAAAAGCTTTTTCATGACAAAAAAAAATTCTTGTATTGATATTGTAAAGAAACACCATTTCAGAGAAAAAAATGAAACAAAAAATACATATGAGGTAAAGCCGTTTTGCCTCATATTATTAAATATTAAGGTCCTATAATTTTCACCGCGACCTACCGAACAAGCCGGAGAAAAGATGTTCATTATTGAGCCGCCATCCGCAATAAACCCGCGTTTAATCCTGCAATACGGTTTTGAGGACATCTTCGGCGCGGGCGACGAAAACAAACTGCATTCTACGCTTGGCTTCTTTGGGGACTTCCACCATATCTTTTTGATTGCGTCTTGGCAGGATGACTGTTTTAATGCCGGCCTGTTTGGCAGCGAGAATTTTTTCCTTTAATCCGCCGATAGGCAGCACCAGCCCCTTGAGCGTGATTTCGCCGGTCATTGCCACATCCGGCCGGACAGGCTTATTCAGCATCAGCGAGACTAATGACGTGAACATCGCAACGCCTGCGCTGGGACCATCTTTGGGAATCGCGCCTGCGGGGACGTGGATATGATAGTCATACTTCGGCAAGTCTTTGGCAGTGATACCGAGTTTTTGGGCGTTGGATTTAACGACTGAGAATGCCGCTTGCGCACTTTCTTTCATTACCTCACCAATCTGTCCGGTCAATTGCAGTGTCCCCTTGCCCGGCATTTTGGCCGTTTCCACAAACAGAATTTCTCCGCCGGTGGGCGTATAAGCCAGCCCCGTCACGACGCCCGGCGTCGCCGTTCGCTGCGCGATTTCCGACTCAAATTTCGTCGGGCCCAAAATATCGGCCAATTGATTCGGCAATACCGTAAACCGGCGTCCCTTGCCTTCGGCAATTTTTGCCGCAATATTTCGGCAGACCGACGCGATAGTTCGTTCGAGATTCCGCACCCCCGCCTCACGGGTATAACTGTCGATAATGATTCCGACGGTTTTCATTGAAAGCGTAAATTGCGTTCTTCGTAGGCCGTGCTCTTTCATCTGCCGCGGGATAAGATATTTTTGAGCGATATGCAGTTTTTCCTGCTTGGTATAGCCGGCCAGTTCGATCACTTCCATCCGGTCGGTCAGCGCCGGCGGTACGGGTTCCATATAATTGGCCGTACCGATAAACAGCGTTTCCGACAAATCGAACGGCTGGTCAAGATAGTGGTCGGAAAAAGTATTGTTCTGCTGGGGGTCCAGCACTTCCAGAAGCGCCGACGACGGGTCGCCGCGAAAGTCCTGTCCGATTTTGTCGAGTTCATCCAGCATAAAGACCGGATTTTTCGAGCCGCATTTGCGGAGTTCCTGCAGAATTCTGCCGGGAAGAGCGCCGATATAAGTTCTCCGGTGGCCGCGGATATCGGCCTCATCGCGGATTCCACCCAGTGAAATGCGGACAAATTTCCGTCCCATCGCCCGAGCGATAGATCGACCGAGGCTGGTTTTGCCCACTCCCGGCGGCCCCGCGAAACATAAAATTGGGCTTTTGCCAGTGGGGTTGAGTTTCCGCACAGCCAGAAATTCGAGAATTCTCCGTTTTATTTTTTCCAAGCCGTAATGATCCTGATTGAGAATACGTCTGGCCCGGCGAATATCGAGGATATCTTTTGTCTCAATCGCCCAAGGCAGTTCGCACACCCAGTCCAGATACGTCCTGACCACGCCGTACTCCGGCGAGGCCTGCGGCGTCTTGCCAAGCCTGTCCAATTCCCGAAGGGCCTCATGTTCAACGGCTTTGGGCATCCGGGCTTTATGAATTTTGTCTTTCAGTTCCTTGACTTCTTCGGTCTTGCGGTCATCCTGTCCCAGTTCGGCCTGGATGGCTTTAAGCTCTTCCTGCAGATAATATTCCCGCTGGCCTTTCTCGATGGAGTCTCGCACCTGCCCCTGGATTTTATGGCTCAACTCCAGCACCTCGAGTTGATTAGCCAGCGAGACGGAAATTCTTGCGAGCCGTTTGCCCGCATCGGGTTCTTCCAGCAGAGCCTGTTTTTCGGGGATGGGGATATTGAGCGTCGCGGCCAGAAAATCAGCCATGGCCGACGGGTCCTCGATATTTTCCAGCAGCATCGCCGCTTCTTCCGGGATATTGGGGCTTAGCGAAATCACTCGTGCCGCGGTATTGCGAACGCTGACCAGCAGGGCCTTCATCTTCTTGTTCATCCGTGTTTGCACCGGAATTATCTGAACGCGGGCCTGAAGATATGGCTGCTCCTTTATAAACTCCACAACCCGAAACCGGAGAATGCCGTGGACAATGATATTCAGTGACCCCTGCGGCATACGGATGATTTTCAGCACCGATGCGGCGGTGCCGACACGATACAAATCATCCGGGCCGGGGTCGTCGGTGTCCGGCTTTTTCTGAGCTACAAGGCCAAAAATGGTCTTTTGGGGTTCGATGTTGTCAATCAGACGCTTACTGCGTTCCCGCCCCACTGCCAGGGGCATTACCGTTCCCGGGTACGCTACGGCGCTGCGAATGGGCAGAATACCGATGACTTCCGGCAGGCGGAATTCTTGTTCCTGATGATTGATGTGATTTTGCGTTTCCATCGCACTTTCGAGGTTTATTACTTCCATTAGTCGCATTCGCTCTGACGGTTTCCTTTCTTATGTCAACACCCCCCCTCGACGGAGGGTTTTAAGGCCGTGTTGTAATGTCGGGGCAGAGTTTAACTGATTCCCCGGACCCTGAAAAGAAAAAACTGATAAAAGCTTCCGCTGGGTCGGCGGGTTTTTGTTCAAAAAGTTTTGACACCCGTCAGGGTTGTGCTATAATCACAGTCTGATTTTGTCGCCAATCAGTAAAGACCTGCTGTACAAGGCTTTTGGAGACAGGTTTTCAGGGGTCTAAGAAAGGGACAATTATGGTTTTAATGAAAGTGCGTCGGGTCGCGGTGATGCTGGCTATCATAATCGTCATTGGGACGGCCGGTTGCAGGAGAGCGCAGCGGATCGCCGCTGAGCCAAATGAGCAGGACCTTATCGCCCAGCAGATGGAAGAGCAAAAAGCTCTGGCCGTCAGCCTCTATGTCGATGCGATGATGCTCAACGACCTCAATGAGAATCAGGAAGCGCTCAAAAAGCTGAACATGGCGATTGAACTGGATCCGCAATTCGCCCTGGCTTACTCGATGCGGGGCGACATTTACCAGAAACAGAAAGAGTATCCTCACAGCGCTGACGCCTACGAAAAGGCGACCCAATTAGACCCCTGGTCGTTTAAAGACTTTTTTAATCTCGGCAAAGTCTGCCAGGCGATGAAGGAATTTGCCCGCGCCGTCAAAGCCTATGTCAGCGCCTGCAACCTGGACCCCAATCATTTTGAAGCCCAGTATGGGGCGGCACAATGCTACTATGAACTGAAAGATTATAAGCCGTCTCTTGAACACGCCCAAAAAGCCAAAGGCCTGAATCCGTCTTCCGGCGATGTGGAATGCCTGTTTGGCGATATTTACAAGGAACAGAAAAATCACGACGACGCCATTAATGCATACCGCCGGGCGATGGAACTTAAAGGCAACGACCCCAATATTATGGTTCCGCTGGCTGCGGTTTATCTTCGCACCGGCCGCTACGATGCGGCCAGAGAACTGCTGACCGACGCCATCAAAATCGACCCGACCAAAGGCGTGGCTCACCAGTATATGGGTTTTGTGCAGTTAAAATCGAAAGAAACCGATTTGGCCGTGGAAAGCTATAAGGAAGCCGTCCGGCTCGACGACAAGGACTGGATGGCCCACAAGGGGCTGGGGGTTGCATATATGCTGGCGGCAATGAAAAACAACAACGACGAGAAACTCAAAGCAATGGCGATTGAGCAATGGAACTTCTCCCTGAAGTTGAAAGCCGACCAGCCGGAGCTGAAGAAAATAATGGACCGCTATCAAACAAACACAAATACGAAATGACCGCACCCTCTTCATCGAAAAACATACAGGAAAAAGCCTGCCGAAATCCGTTTCGCAGGCTTCCTGATTTATGGGGACACCTGCTGTTCTGGCCTATCGCCATGGGCGGCGCAGCACTGGACCTATGGAGTAAAAAGGCTATATTTGAGTGGCTGCCGACGGTTCCTTATGAGAAATATGTCGTTATCGACGGGTTTTTTCAGCTTATTCTGCGTGAAAATTCCGGCGCCGCATTCAGTATCGCGCAGGGACAGCGGTGGTTTCTGGTCGGTATTTCCTGCATCGCGTCTGTCGCAGCTATCGGGATTTTTCTTTTCGGCGGCGTGCAGCGGCGAATTACGCAAATTGCCATGGGCTGTATGCTGGCCGGCATCAGCGGCAACTTCTATGACCGCGCATTTAACAACGGCCTGGTGCGGGATTTTCTGGATGTCTATGTGGGAAATCACCACTGGCCGACATTCAATGTCGCCGATAGCCTACTGTGTATCGGTGTGGGGTTGTTAATTCTGACTAATTTTATGGCTCCTCAAGCTGATCAAACACACGCTCCTCGACAAACAGCGGCACGTTAAGCCCCGCCGCAAGGCCGATGGCATCCGACGGACGGCTGTCCACTTCCACCCGTTTCTTCCCCTGCTGAATATGAATCACGGCGTAAAAGGTATGGTCTCTCAGGTCATTGATGACGATTTTTTCGACGCGTCCGCTGAGTTGTTCTATTGTATTGGCCAGTAAATCATGGGTCAGCGGCCGGGGCAGTTCGATGCCTTTGAGCCGGCGGTCGATGGCCAGAATTTCCGACATCCCGATAACGATGGGGAAGCTGCGGTCGCCATTGGTTTCTTTCAGCACAATCACCTGCTGGTCCGCCGCCTCATTAATCAGGATTTGCGATAACTCCACCGTGATTTCCATACGCACGCCTTTCGGGTTTCATCCGAGTTCAGACAGATGCTTATTGACCGCATCAAGCTGGTCGATCAGTTCTTTGATTTTCTGCCGGCTTTGTTCGACGACTTCGGGCTTGGCCCGGCTGACAAAACTCTCGTTGGATAATTTCGCCTGCAATGGACGAATGCCGTTTTCGATAAATTCTTTTTGCTTTTGCAGACGCTCGCGCTCTGCCTCGACATCCACCACGTCATAGATATAGACCTGCAAATCCTCGACAATAGTGGCGGCGGTATTGGCGGGTTTTTCCTGTCCTGCCGCTATCGTCAGTTTTTCCATCCCCGCCAGGTCGCAAATCAGGCTGATATTTTCATTCAGCATAGCAACCCGCTGCGCCGGTGCATCGACGGCACCGACCAGCCGCTTGGCCGGGTGAATGTTGTATTTGTTGCGAATATCCCGGATTACGCCGATGATGTTTTGAATCGTTTCAATTTTTCGTTCGATTTCCGGATTGATAAACTGTTCCAGCCCCGCAGGCCAGGCGGCGACCATAATCGACTCGGCCCCTGCGGCATCGACCAGCGTCCCCAGCTTCCGAACGGGCGCAATAGCATTAAGATTTTGAAAGATGCCTTCGGTGATAAACGGGATAAACGGATGCAGCATCCGCAGTGTCTGGTCAAGCACAAAGGCCAGCACATTTTGCGCAATCGGCTTTTGTGCAGCATCGGCCATTCGCGGCTTGGCCCATTCGAGATACCAGTCGCATAAGTCGTTCCAGAAAAACTTATACAGCGAGTTAATCGGGT
Organism: Planctomycetota bacterium; assembly: GCA_016873215.1. Taxonomy (GTDB): domain Bacteria; phylum Planctomycetota; class Phycisphaerae; order Sedimentisphaerales; family Anaerohalosphaeraceae; genus Anaeroglomus. The sequence goes on along the minus strand of VGXU01000012.1, from coordinate 5,767 downwards.
CGTTGAATTTATAATTTTTCAGCGACGCCGTTGCTTCTTTTACGACAGCGGCCAGACGCGAGAGAATCCACTTATCGGTGATGTCCATTTTGGCCGGGTTGAACGCCGCCGGGTCAATGCCTTCCAGATTCATCATCGCAAAACGTGACGCATTCCACAATTTGTTGCAGAAATTCCGTCCGTTGTCGAATTTTGGCGAGCTGTTGACTTTGCGGCCGTCCGGCAGCGTCAAAGCCGCCACCGGCATCCGTACATCCTGCGTATCGGTGGTCATACTGGCCAGCGTGAATCGCATCGCATCAGCGCCGTGGCTTTCGATAATCGTCAGCGGGTCGATGCCGTTACCGAGGCTCTTGGACATCTTGCGGCCCTGGCCATCCTGAATCATTGCGTGGATATAGACGTCACCAAATGGAATATCGCCGATACAGTATTGCCCCATCATCACCATCCGCGACACCCACAGGGTGATGATTTCGCGGGCCGTACAAAGCACATTGGTCGGATAGAATTTTTTGAGTTCCGGCACATCCTCCGGCCAGCCCATCGTGCTGAACGGCCACAACGCCGATGAAAACCACGTATCCAGAACATCTTCGTCTCGGCTGATTATATCAACAACATACTGATCAAGAAAATTCAATGCTTCTTTTGCACTATTTTTTATCCGAACAGGTTCAGACTCACCTGATTTCAATTTATCTCCTGATGCATACGCTTGAAAGGACCTATCAATTTGCACACTATATTCTGCAAGAGCATCCAGAATTGAATCGTCTTGAGCACTTTCGAGACAGATGTATGCGGTATATGGGTCTTCCTTTTTTCTGTAAGGCCACACTTTTCCGGTAGAACCGCATTTCTGCATAAAAGCCGTTAGTTGCTGGATGGCTTCATTACACTTACCTTCATTTTCTAATGTAAAATGCCACACCGGTATCTGATGCCCCCACCAGAGTTGCCGGCTGATGGGCCAATCTCGCAGGTTTTCCAGCCAGGTCTGGTAATTTTTGCTGTAGCGCTCCGGATAAAATTTCAACCGTCCGTCCAGCAACGGTTTTAACGCCATTCCCGCCAGCGAATTGGCGGGAACGTCTGTGCCGGGCAGGATTTCGCTGTCGAATTTTTCCGCCGGTGCGTCAATTGGCTTTTTAACCGCGATATACCACTGGTCGGACAGATACGGCTCTATCGGCACGTGACTGCGATAGCTGTGGCCAACCTCGTGCGAATAATCTCGAATCTCGGCCAGCAGGTTTTCCTCTCGGAACCATTCCACCACCGCCTCGCGGGCCTCGAAACGATCCATCCCGATGAGATTCTCCACATCAGGATTTTTAATCACATCCCAGTCTAACCAGCCGAATTTTTCGCTGATGGAACCATCAGGCGCCATGATGTTAATCACCGGCAGATTATGCCGCTGGCCGATTTGCCAGTCGTCCGGGTCGTGGGCGGGCGTCACCTTCAAAAAGCCGGTGGAAAATTTCGCCTTTTCGTCGCTGCTTTCGGGATTCGGCAAAACCACGTGTTCATCAGCGATAATGGGTATCGGCCGCCCTACTATCGGAAGGCGTGCCATTTTACCCACAAGAATCTTGGCTCGCGGGTCGGCGGGGTTCATCGCCACAGCCGTATCACCCAGCATCGTTTCCGGGCGTGTCGTGGCAACCATAATATGTTCGATTTTCTGCCCGTCGATAACCACCGGCTCGACCAGCGGATATTTCAGATACCAGAAAAAGCCTTTAATGGTCTGATGTTCGACCTCATCGTCAGCCAGCACGGTCTGCGTAGCCGGATCCCAGTTGACCAATCGTTTGCCGCGATAAATCAGCCCGTCGGCAAAAAGTTTAAAAAACACCGCGCGGACAGCCTTGGCACAGACTTCGTCCATCGTGAAGCGCGTCCGGTCCCAGTCGCACGAACAGCCCATACTTTTGAGCTGTTCAAGAATCCGGGCCTCGTATTCATCTTTCCATGATTGCACTTTGGCAATAAACTGCAACCGGCCGTTCTGCCCGTTCTTTTCCATTTCTTTATAATCAGCCAGCGCCGGTTTTCTTTCCGCCCGCAGCCGCTTATCGACCACAGTCTGCGTGGCAATGCCGGCATGGTCGGTACCCGGCATCCACATCGCTGCATAGCCCTGCATCCGATGAAACCGCACAAGAATATCCTGGAGTGTGTTATTCAGGGCATGTCCCAGGTGCAGCGCCGCCGTCACATTGGGCGGCGGAATGACTATCGTATAGGCGCCTTTCGGCCCGACTTTGTCGGAATCAGCGTGAAAGTACCGCCCTTTCTGCCAGAGCTGCTCAGCCTGCTGCTGCGTACCTTGCGGGTTGTAAATCTTCGGTAGTTCCTGTGTCATCTTTATCCCTGTGTCTGTTTTGTACCAAATTATAATACAAATCCCAGATATAAGCCGGGATTTATATTGTACAAAATCTCTCGTTTTTGTAAAGGACGCAATTTTGGCAGGATACGGCATCTTTGACTATCTCACATCGACAACCGGGAATACTTGACAATTCCGCCCGAAGAGGCTACGATACTTAACCTTTAGAGCATTCAAAAGGATTCCAAAAACGGCTATGGATTGTGCCAATTGCAAAAATCCGATGATTACGGCGGAACTGGAGAACGTCGAAATCGACTTCTGCAGCGGATGCGAGGGCATCTGGCTGGATGCGGGAGAGCTGGAAAGCCTGCTGGCCGACGAGGCGCAAAGCCGGCATTTGCTGGCCTCGTTTGTTGCCGCCGGCCAAAGCACCGAAACCGGCCGCCGATGCCCTATTTGTCGCAAAACAATGGAAAAAGTTTACGCCGGGCCAAAAGATAAGGCGATATTGCTGGACCGCTGCCCACGCGGTCACGGCCTGTGGTTTGACCGGGGCGAATTGAAACAGGTACTCGAATCGGAAACGCTGAATCAAAATTCAAAAGTTATACAGTTGCTGAAAGAGATGTTTAACGGCATGGACTAAAAATCGGGGGATAACAGAAAGGAGTTATACTATGTTCGCAAGTTTAGGTATTTTAACGCTTGTCATACTGGCGGCGGCAGTCGTCCTGGTTATGATGGTCATCGGCATCTACAATTCGCTGGTGGCCGGCCGCAACCAAGTCGATAATGCATGGTCGCAGATTGACGTCCAGCTCAAACGCCGGCACGATCTGATCCCCAATCTGGTGGAGACGGCCAAAGGCTACATGCAGCATGAACGCCAGACGTTTGAGGCCATCACCCAAGCCCGCAGCCAGGCGATGGGCGCGAAAAATGTCGCGGAAGCTTCCAAAGCGGAAGGCGCACTGACCGAAGCGCTGAGCAAATTTATGCTGGTCGTGGAAAACTATCCAGACCTCAAGGCCAACCAGAATTTTCTGTCGCTGCAGGAAACGCTAACCAGCACGGAAAACAAAATCTCCTTCGCCCGGCAGGCCTATAATGATGCGGCGATGGGCTACAACAACCGGATACAGATGTTCCCCAGCAATATCGTCGCGGGGGTATTCAGTTTCACCAAGCGGGATTACTTCGAAGTCGGCAATGAGGCTGAACGGGCCGTGCCGCAGGTGAAATTCTAATTTTAAATTCGAGTTTCGGATTTTTCTGACGATGTGGGAACTGATACGAGTCAATAAACGCAATTCCGTTCTGCTTTTGTTCAGCATGGCGTCGGTTTTGCTGACGCTGGGCGCCATCATCGGCTACACATGGATGGGACCACAGGGCGCAGGTCCCGGCCTGCTGATTGCGCTGGCAGTCTGGCTGATATTAACCCTCGTCAGTTTTTCTTCAGGCGACCAGATTTTGCTGGCTTCCAGCGGTGCCGTGGAAGTGACGCCTGAAGTACACCCGATGCTGTTCAATGTCGTCGAAGAGATGAAAATCGCCGCCGGTCTTCCGGCGATGCCGAAAATATATATCATTCCCGACGCATCGCCCAACGCCTTTGCCACGGGACGCAGCCCTGAACATGCCGCGGTAGCCGTGACAGAAGGTCTGCTTTCCAAACTCAATCGTGATGAATTGCAGGGTGTTATCGCGCACGAGGTCAGCCACATTATCCATCGGGATATTTTATTTGTGACGCTGGCGGGCATTATGCTGGGGTCTATCGTGCTGCTGTCCAATATTTTTCTGCGAGGCTCTCTTTACGGCGGCGGCTCCCGCAGACGCTATTCCGGACGAGGCGAAGGCGGCGGACAGGGACTTGTTATCCTGATTGCGCTGATTGCTGCCATCCTGGCGCCGCTGATGGCCCAGATACTATACTTCGCCCTGTCCCGAAAACGCGAATACCTGGCCGACGCGGGGGCGGTGCGATTAACACGATACCCGGAAGGTCTGGCCAGCGCGCTGGAAAAAATCGCGGGGTCGAAAATATCGGTGGCCACGGCCAACCAAGTGACAGCGCCCATGTATATTGCCAACCCGTTTCGCAACGGCCACGCGAATTTATTCAGCACCCATCCGCCGATTAAGGAACGGATTGAGGTTTTGCGGAAAATGACGTATGGCTCGGCATATAAGGACTACGACAGCGCTTACCAAAACGTTACCGGGCATACCGGCATTATCCCGGCCTCGGCTTTACAGGAAACCGAAACGGTGCAGACCCGCCCTGCTTCCTCTCAGCCTGCCGCGCAGGCTGTCCCCTCGGCCCAGGCCAACTCTCAACAGCGAATCCGCATCGGCGATTTCATTCGCCAGACGCAGGGATTTGCGATGATCGCCTGTCCGTGCGGCGTTAAACTCAAACTGCCCCCGAACTTAAAATCCGACAAAGTGATGTGTCCGCGATGCAAGCGGATTCACCCGCTGAATACCGAAGCAGGAAAATAAGGAAAATCATCCTATGAAAGTCATCGTGGTAATGCCTGCGTATAACGCAGAGAGCACGCTCGAAAAAACCTTTCGTGACATTCCCGCCGGCAGTGTTGATGAAGTCATCCTGACCGACGACGAAAGTAAAGACCATACGGTGGAAATCGCAAAACGCCTCGGCATTACCGTCCTCCAGCACGAAAAGAACCTCGGCTACGGCGGCAATCAGAAAACCTGTTATGATGAGGCTATGCGGCACGGCGCCGACATTATCGTAATGCTGCACCCTGATTACCAGTACGACCCGCGGATCATCCCCTTTGCCGTCGGATTTATCCAGACGGGGATTTGCGATGTTGTCCTTGGCTCGCGCATCCGTACGCGCAAAGAAACGCTCGAAAACGGGATGCCGATCTATAAATACCTTTCCAACCGTTTTCTGACGATAGTGGAAAATATCGTATTGGGGCAAAATTCGGGCGATTTTCATACCGGCTTTCGCGTTTATCATCGTAAAGTTCTGGAAACCATCGCCTATCACAAAAACTCCAATGACTTTGTGTTTGATACGGAATTTCTGGCTCAGGTAGTCTGGCACGGCTTTCGTCTTGGCGATATTCCCATCCCCACACGGTATTTTGCCGAGGCGTCAAGCATTAACTTTTACAGAAGTCTGGAATACGGCCTGCTGACTCTTTCAGTGATGGGCAAATTCCTGCTGCAAAGAATGGGTCTGTGCCGATTCCCGATATTCGAGAAAAAAATGACGTAGCTGTCATTTGATTTTCCACAACATCCAGTTGTCTTGACCTTCCCCCCAAAAACAGTACCAATTGCAATTGGAGTACCGGCATGATAGAACTCTATGAAACAGGAGATTTATTATGCGAGGTAAGCGGGTCAAAGAAGATCGGATTATTGCGATACTGAAAG